>CAZQKL010000019.1:2536-23164 GCA_964593895.1 uncultured bacterium | reverse complement strand
AGAATCTTTTCCAGAAAATTATTATAAAGGCGAATACATAATTGATATTGCAAAAGAGTTAATTGATAAATATGGTGATAAAGTAGTGGAAAAAGGTATTAGCTTTTTTACTGAATTTGGCTTGAAAAAGATTATGCCAGAAATTATTGAAGATTTAGAAAGATTTAGAGTAAAATTTGACAATTTTTTTTCTGAAAAGAGTTTATTTTCTTCTGGTGAGGTGGATAAAACCATTGAATTTCTTAAAAATAAGGGAATTATCTATTTTAAAGATAACGCATGGTGGTTAAAAGTTGAAGGAGATGAGGATAGAGTGGTAATAAAATCTGATGGTTCTTACACTTATCTTGCATCAGATATTGCTTATCATAAAAATAAGTATGAAAGAGGTTTTGATATTTTAATAAATATCTGGGGAGCAGACCATCATGGATACATTCCAAGAATAAAATCTGCGGTAAAATCATTGGGTTTTGATGAAAATAGGTTAAAAATTATTCTTGTTCAAATGGTAAATCTTTTAAGAGGTGGGAAAAAAGTTACTCTTTCAACAAGAAAAGGAGAGTTTGTAACTTTAAGAGAGGTTTTGGATGAGGTAGGAGTTGATGCATCAAGATTTATATTTATGACAAGAAAAAGTGATGCTCATCTTGATTTTGATTTAGAAACCGCAAAGTTAAAATCAAATGAAAACCCTGTTTATTATGTTCAATATGCTCATGCAAGGATTTGCAGTATTTTGAAAAATTGTGATATAGATGGTGAAATTACTACATTAACCACTGATTTAGATAAGGAATTAATAAAAAAAGTTGATGATTTAAAATATATAATTTTTATCTCCTCTAAAAATTTTGAGCCACATTTAATCACATATTATCTAATAGACCTTGCAGGAACATTCCATTCATACTATAATAAGTATAGAATAATTGGGAATAAAACAAGGATTGCTCTTGTAAAATGTGTAAAAAATGCCTTAAAAGTCGGCCTTGATTTACTCGGAGTTTCAGCTCCTGAAAGAATGTAGGGAGGTGATATTTTGGGACCTATTGGGAAATTGTTAATTTTTTCAGGTTTAATTTTGATAATAATTGGTTTAATATTAACATTTGCTGATAAAATCCCTTACATTGGCAGATTGCCAGGAGACATTTATGTTAAAAAGGGTAATTTTTCTTTTTACTTTCCAATTACAACATGTATAATTATTAGCATAGTTTTAACTTTGCTTTTTTCAATTTTTAAAAAATAGATGATTGACAAAATTTAAAAAAAATGGGAATATAAATTTAAGCCAGGACCTGCGCAACAACTAAGTTGTGAACCCCGTCAGGCCCGGAAGGGAGCAGCGGTAGCAACTTTAGTTGTGTGCCGCAGGTATCCTGGCTTTATGAGATAAAATGAGCCACAAAGTCCTTGCCTTAAAATTCAGACCTCAAAAATTTTCAGAAATTGTTGGACAGGAACATATCACAAAAACTTTAATAAATAGCATAAAATCAGGAAGGATTGCTCATGCATATTTGTTTACTGGTTCAAGAGGAGTTGGAAAAACCACAACCGCTCGTATTCTTGCAAAATGTTTAAATTGTGAAAATGGACCAACTATAGAACCATGTAATTCCTGCAAAAATTGTAAGGAAATAACAAAATCAATTTCAATTGATGTTGAGGAGATTGATGGAGCATCAAATAGAGGAATTAATGAGATTAGAGAATTGAAAGATAAAGCTCAGTATCAGCCGATAAATTCCCGTTATAAGATTTTTATTATTGATGAAGTTCATATGCTTACAAATGAAGCATTTAATGCACTTTTAAAAATTATTGAAGAGCCTCCAAAATATGTGGTTTTTATCTTTGCAACAACAGAACCTCATAAATTGCCTCCAACAATTTTATCAAGGTGTCAAAGATTTGATTTTAAAAGATTATCAATTTCAGAAATTATTGAAAATATGGAGAAAATTTTAGAAAGAGAAGGTTACTCAATTGATAAAACAACTCTATTTAAAATAGCCAAAAAATCAGAAGGTTCAATGAGAGATGCTTTAAGCATTTTGGAGCAGGTTATAAATTTCTATTTTGAACCTGATGGGAAAAAACTTGTAGATGAATTTTTAAATTATATTGATATCTCATTTTTTAATGATTTAATGAAAGATTTTATAAATCAAAATTTTGATAATGTTGTAAAAAAAATTAGAGAGCTTTTTTATTCAGGGACTGATTTTAAAAATTTTACAAAAGAATTTATAGATTATCTTGAAAATTTAATTTTAATAAAAACCATTCCAGGAAAATTTTCTGAATATATTGAAGAAACTCCTGAAAATCTTGAAGAAATGAAAAAAATTTCTGAAAAATTTGATTTAAATTTTTTAAATAGAATGCTTGATGAGTTTGTCTCAAATTTTGAAAAAATAAAATACTCAGAATTTCCTCAAATAATAATTGAGCTTATATTTTTTAAGTTTTTTAAAAAAGAAGTGAGAGAAGAAATAAGCTGGCAAAAGGTTTTAGATGAAATTTCTTTAAAAAAGCCCACAATATATGGAGCTTTATCAAAAGCAAAAATTTTAAATAAAACAGGAGAAAAAATTGAAATTGAAATTGAAAAAGGAGTTGTAAAAAAAGGTGATATAGAAAAAGAGTTGAGAAAGTTTTTTAAAGAAGTGAAGATTATTGAAAAAGAAAAGAAAATATCATTCAAACAGGAAGTCCTAAATCATCCAATTGTAAATGATATTATTACACTTTTTAATGGTGAAATAATTAGTATTAAGGAGTATAAAAACTAAACCTTTTTCCCTGATAAGAGTTTCTCTTTTTTAATTCTTTGTCTATTTCATTTAAAACCTTTAATTTATTTTTTGCCCATTCAGGAGCAATGAATATGTCTCTGTATCCATCTGCTGTTAATCTTTGAATTACTAAATCTGGAGGTAAAATTTCAAGAATATCTGCAACAATTTTTACATATTCATCTAATGTTAATAATTTAAATTTTTCTTTTTCATAAATTTTTTCAAGTAAAGTTCCCTTTAAAACCAAAAGTGAGTGAATTTTTATTCCATGAATTGGTAATTTTGAAAGATATTTTGCAGTTTCCAACATCATTTCATAGGTTTCATAAGGTAATCCTACTATTATGTGCACGCATATTTTTATATTTCTATTTTTTGTTAAATCTATTGCCTTTTCAAATTCTTCTAATGTATGACCTCTATTTATAAACTTTAAAGTTTTTTCATGTATTGATTGTAAGCCATATTCAATCCATATCTCTTTTCCATTTTTACCAAGAGATTCAATTAAATTTAATTTTTCCTCATCAATACAATCTGGTCTTGTTCCTATTGAAATTCCAACAATACTTTCATCATTTAAAGGAATTGAATATATTTTTTTTAAAGTATTAATATCAGCGTAAGTATTTGTAAAAGTCTGAAAATAGACAAAAAATTTTTTAACATTTTCCCTCTTTTTATAAAAATCTTTTCCAGTTTCAATCTGTTTCTCAATTGGAACAATAATTTTTCCATTAACTCTGTATCTTGAACCTCTACCATCACAATAGATACAACCACCAAATCCTTTTTTCCCATCCCTATTTGGACATGTAAAACCTGCATCAACTGTAACTTTATAAACTTTGTCTCCAAATCTGTTTATTAAGTATGTTTTAAAATCATAATATCTTTTTCCACTTTTATACATTTTTAGGCAAATTATTTTCCTTAATTTTAAATCCTTTAATTAAATCTTCAAGTTTTGCTGAATTTTCATTTAATCTTTTGATAATTTCCTCAATATTTGAAACAACATCTGCAAGTCTTCCACTTACATCTTTTAATTTCTCTGTATTTTCGTAAATTACTTCTGCAGCCTGAAATTGTTCTTCACTTCCTGTTTCAATCTTTTCAGCTTCTTTATTTAGTTCCTTTATACTTTCAAGGGATACTTGACCTGCAATTTCAGCTTCTTTTGCAACTGTAATTGTATTTTCACCAACTGCTTTTAATTCCTGTGATAATTTTTGTAACGAATTTGCCAAATTTTTCTGATTTTCAACAACTTTCTCTATTTCATCAGCACTTAAAATTATATCATTAAACTCATCTTTCATATTAAGAGCTTCCTTTTCCAAGTCAAGTGATTTTTGAGCAACATCATTTGTTTGTTCAACAACATTATTTACAGAAGTTGTAATCTGTTGAATAACATCATTCTGCTCTTTTGCTGCAATTGCAATTTGCTGGACATAATTTTTAGCTTCATTTGACATATCTACAAGTTTCAAAAGTTGTGTTTCAGTATTTTTTACAAGTTCAATACTTTGTTCCATTTCTTGAAGTCCTTTTTCGCTTACCATTGCAGCATTTTTTGTTTCCTGAATTGTTTTGGAAATAATCTCTTTAATTTCTTGAGTTGCTTGAGCACTTCTTTCTGCTAA
Source organism: uncultured bacterium (assembly GCA_964593895.1). Classification (GTDB taxonomy): domain Bacteria; phylum DYJV01; class DYJV01; order DYJV01; family JALVYZ01; genus CAZQKL01. Next base: position 18,705 of record CAZQKL010000019.1, on the reverse strand, counting down.
TTTCCTTACTTCATCTGCAACAACTGCAAATCCTTTACCAGCTTCACCTGCCCGAGCTGCTTCAATTGCAGCATTCAAAGCAAGTAAATTGGTTTGGTCTGCAATTTCATCAATCATTGCCAATATATTCCCAATGTTTTCCACTGAGCTTTCAAGATTTGTCATTGTCTCTTCAAGTTTTTTTATTGTGTTTCCAAGAGATTCAATACTTGAGACAACCTTTCCCATTTCTTCTTTGCTGATTTCAGCTTCTTGTGCGCTCTTTTCTGAAACAGAATACGCATCTTGAGCTCTTCCAGCAACCTCTTCTATACTTCTTGCCTGCTCTTCAATAGCACTTGCAACTTCATCAATTGTTGTTTGAATTTTTGATGAAGCATTTTTTGTAACCTCAATAGCATCAATTATTCTTTCTATAACAGAGTTAAAATTTGTAACTTTATTTTTCACATTCATAGATGCATCTTCTAATGTTGTTGAATAAGATTTAATTTCATCAGATGCATAAGCAACATTTTCAATACTTTTTTGCAATTTATCTGCATAATTAATTATTTTATCAAGTTCAGAGAATAATTTGTTGTTCTCCTCTGTAACTATTTGGCAAACTTTTTTAAAATTTGCTGTGCCTTCTTTAAAACGATTAAGAATTTCTCTAATTTTATCTACTGAATCTGAAGCTGTACTTAAAGAGTTCATAACATTTTTTTCACTTTCACTTAAATGCTCAGCATTAACTGACAGTTCTTTTATTGTTTCCATTGTATGATTTGTTGTATCTTTAACTTGAGCCATTATCTGATTAAGTTTGTCAAGAAATTTATTAAAATACATTGAAAGTTTTCCAATTTCATCCTTTGATTTTACTTTTATCCTTTTTGTAAGGTCTGCTTCTCCTTCAGAAATATTTTTCAATGAAATCATTACTTCATTTATAGGATTAACGATTTTTCCAGTGGAAATTAAATTTAAAATACATACAAAAATAAGTGCACAAACAAGAACAATTATTGCAATTTTCAACATTCTCTTATTAAAAATGTAAAATTCATCTTTAGCTCCACCAATTACAACTTTCCAGTTTAAAGTCTCAAATTTTATTGTTGTAAAAGCAACTATTTTGTTTAAATTTTTATATGTGTATTCTGCTATTCCTTTATTCTTTGTTGAAAATATTTTTACTAAATTTGATAACCCAAATTTTTCTATATTTTCCCCATAAAGTTTTCTATTAGGATGCGCAATTGTAATTCTATTATCTTTTAAAATGTATGGATAAAAAGTTGTTAATCCCTGAGATTTATAATATTTTTGAACATTATCAAGCATTTTTTGAATTATATCCCAATTAACCTTTGCCATTAAAACTCCAACAAACTCTTTTAAATTTCCAACTCCTGTATCTATGAATGGAGAAGCTACTAAAATTCCATAGGTTTTTTTACCAAAAATCTTTTTATCAAAAATTTGCCAGTCAGTAATAACACTTTTTCCTTTTTTAACCTCTTTAAACCATTCGGTATTTTTAAAATTTTTTCCAATAATTTTATCATATGAAGATGAAACCACTTTTCCATTTTTATCAAGAACACATAAAAAATCAAAGTATGGTTGAAGTTTATTTATTTTTTTCAAACTTGAAGTAATTGTATCATACCCAAACTGCATCTTTAAAAATGATTTAGTTTGATTCATTGTTTGGGCAAGAACTTTTATTTCATTTAAATATTTTTCAAGTTTTAATAAAATTGCGGTTTTTAAATTTTCAGCTTGATTTATTAATTCCTTTGTTTGTTTCTGAGTGGAATATTTATAGAAATAATGATAATTCAATCCGCTTGAAATTATTAATGGTAGGGATGCAACAAAAATTACCAAAACAAAAAGTTTCACTTTTAATGAATAATCATTCAATTTTTTTAGCATTTTTAACCTCCTTAAAATTAAAAAAAGCCCCGAAAGGCTTTTAATTTTAAATCTTGAAAGAAGTTTCAATACCTGCGTATTTTTTCCTTAATTTAGGTTTTTCAATTTTTCCAGTTGGATTTCTTGGAACATCATCAAAGAAGACTTTGCGAGGTCTTTTATATCTTGGTAATTTTTCGCAATATTTTAAAATTTCTTCTTCTGTAAGAGTTCTTCCAGGTTTTAATTTGATTATAGCAATAGGAATTTCACCAAGTCTTTCATCAGGAATACCAATTACAGCTGCGTCTTGAATATCTGGATGTTCTGCAAGAAAATCTTCAATTTCAACAGGGAATATATTTTCACCACCAACAATAATTATATCTTTTTTCCTATCAACAAGATAGATAAAACCATCTTCATCTTCTCTTGCCATATCTCCAGTGTATAACCAACCATCTTTAATTGTGTTTTTAGTTGCTTCAGGATTTTTATAGTAGCATTTCATTACACCTGGACCTTTTACTATAAGTTCACCAACTTCTCCTTTTTTAACAGGCTTACCTTCAAAATCAACAATTTTATATTCCCAGTCAAATCCAGGTTTTCCAATTGCTCCAACTTTGTGGACATTTTCCATTCCAAGATGAACACAACCTGGACCTGTTGCTTCGCTTAAACCATAATTTGTGTCATATTTATGGTGAGGAAATACTTCAAGCCATTTTTTTATAAGTGCAGGTGGCACAGGTTGAGCTCCAATATGCATAAGTCTCCATTGGTCTAATTTATAATCTTTAAGATTAACTTCACCTGTTTCTATTGCAACTAAAATATCTTGTGCCCATGGAACAAGAAGCCACACAATTGTTCCACCCTCTTCTGAAACAGCTTCTAATATCCATTTAGGAGAAACTCCCCTTAATATAACAGCTTTAGCTCCAACAATAAAATTTCCAAACCAATGCATTTTAGCTCCAGTATGATAAAGTGGAGGAATTAAAATAAAATTATCTTCATGGGTTTGAAGATGATGTCTGTTTTCAACAATACAAGCAAATTCTAAATTTCTATGCGTTAAAAGAATAGGTTTTGGTTGACCTGTTGTTCCAGAAGTAAAGTATAATGCAGCATCATCAGTAATCTCAAGAGGAACTTTTGGATCATCAGCTGGATATTTTTTCAAAAGTTCATAATAATCTTCTGCAAAATCAGGTTTTGGTGTCACTCCATCATTTCCAACAAAAACATACTTTTCTATAAATCTATCAAGTTTATCTTTTACCTCTTTTATTCTATCAACAAATTCAGGACCAAATATCATAACCTTTGCTTCAGAAATTTCTGTGCAATAATTTATATCTTGAGCAGAAAATCTAAAATTTAATGGGACAGCCCAAGCTCCTGTTCTTAAAATTCCAAAATATGCAGGAAGCCATTCAAGACAGTTTGTCATAAGGTGTATAACTTTGTCCCCTTTTTTTACTCCCATATCTATCAAAAAATTTGCAACTTTGTTTGCTTCTTCATCAAACTGAAGCCAGGTTATCTCACGTCTTAAATTTTTCTCTGGATTTCTTTCAATTAGTGCAATCTCATCACCATACATTCTTCTATTTCTTGCTAAAATTTCAGTAATAATCATTCTTATTACCTCCAATTATTTGTTTTTGTTAAAGTTTTATTATCAAATATAGTTTTATTTTTCAAGCAATGATTTAAAAATATTTTCTGCTTTATCAAGTATTGCGTTTATGTATTCAAAGTTATGAACTCCTTTTGATGAATCATTTAAAACATCTTTGTATAATCTTTCACCTTCTCTAAATTTTTCTTCTAAATTTTTATTTTTTTCAGCTTTTACCTTGGCTTTTTCATACAAAAGCTCAATTTTTATTAATCTATTTTGAATTTTTCTTTTCCATTCAACAAGGGTTTTTCCATATTCAACATCTCCATCATGGCAATCAATACATACTTTTTTATCTGGTAACTTTTTAAATGATTTATGGCAATCTGTACATTTTAAGTCTATCATTACATCTTCATCACCTTCTACACCTTTAATTTTAGCATTTCTAATTTTGTCTTGAATAACATGGCATTTTGTGCAGTTTTTATTATCAGGTCCTCCTTCTTCTTCATGACACTTGAAGCAAACCATTTTCATTTTATATGCATAATTAATTCTGTAATCAGGATGAGCAAATTGGTTAAAATGACAGGTTATACATTTTAAATCCTCAAAATTCTCAAAATGGTCTTTGTGAGAAAAGTTATAACCTTTCACATAATCTGTTTTTTCAATATCTGGTAAACCATGAGCCTTTCTGTATTGAGGATTAACCACATAATCAAGATTTCTAAACTTTAAAAATTTTGTTGGTAATGTCATAAAATGAGAGCTTCTATATTTTTTGTTGAAATCATCTGAGTGACAGAATAAACATGATCCTTCTGGTGCAGCATCTTCTGAAGGATGAGATAATCTTTTTTCAATTTCCTCAGTAGAGTGAGTAATTTGAGTGATTGGGTCTTTTGCAGCAACAATTTTTCTCAAAAAGTAATAAAAAACTCCAGGTTTTGCATGACAGTCAAGACATTCAACATCAGCTTTTGCATGAACTGATAATCTCCAAGTATAAACTTCTCCATTTACCCCAGGAGATTTTTTGGGATGGCAGATTGCACAGAATTGAGGTTCAGAGGTATAATGAAAAATCTCTATTGTTCCGAAAAATCCAATTATTAAAAGTAAAATTATTAAAACAACTATCTTTTTTTTCATTTCATTCCCCCCTTAAAATTTTCAGAAAATTATTTAGCACATTAAATCTAATATTTCAATTTTAATATATAGGAAGCTAATAAATTAGGATACAAAAAATTTCTTTTTAAAAAAGTGAAAAATTTAAAAGAAGAGCTAATTCTTGGGATTTCATCTCTATTTAAATTTTTACAAATAACACCTTTTTGAGTAGTATAAAAATATTTGTAGCCATAACTTTTTGCAACTTTTACTGAAAATTCATCATATTCTCCCCATGGCCAACAGAAATGAGAGGGAGTATAACCTAAATTCTTTTTTATCTCCTCTATTGGTTTTAAAAATTCAATGTGTAATCTTTTTTTTCTTTCTTCAGTTGTTTCAAACCTTCTCTTTTCTGGTAAATATTCAAAGCCTTTAAGATAGCTTGAAATTTTAAAAAAATAGTTTTTATCCCAATTTATATTCAAGTTTTTTAATTTTCTTGAAGGTTTTTTTAAGATTTTATTATCTACAAAATGAGAGTAATGGTTATGGGAATGCGCTTGAAAGTTTATTAGACCACTTGTGTGCATAATTTTAATTTCTTCCCATGAGAGAAAATCACCCAATTTTTTTTGATTTATTAATTCTTCCAGACTTTTTTTACCATACCAGTAATCATTAAGAGTTTTTCTTCTTCCATCTGGTAATATTTTTCCTGTTATAAGAAAAATTGTGGCTTTTACATTATATTTTTTTAAAATTGGATAGGCAAAAACAAAATTATCAAAATAGCCATCATCAAAAGTTATAATTACAGAGTTTTTTTCAATATTCTCAATTTCATTAATGTCAATTATTTTTGTTGTTTTTTTTAAAATTTTTATCTGCTTTTCAAAGGCTTTAAGGTTTTCAGGTAGAACTCTGTGATAAAAAATTATGTATAAGCATCTCATGATTTAGTTAATTTTTCCTTCCATGATTGAAAATTTTTCCATGAAAATTCAGCAATTTTTTTTCTTTTTAACTTTATATTTTTTATTTTTCTAAACTCTTTTGGATATTTAAAAAGTCCAAAGTTTATATTTGATGGTTGAAAATTTTCCTTTTCTTCTCTTAAAAATCTATACAGAGATCCAATTGCAAAACTATTTTCTGGAAATGGAAACTCTTTTCCTTTTATTTTAAATAAAACAATTAAACTTACCAAAAGCCCGTGAGCAATTGATTCAATGTATCCTTCAACTCCTGAAAGTTGACCTGCTATGAAAACATCTTTTCTATTTTTAAGACTCATATCATCATTTAAAACTAATGGTGAATTTATATAAATATTTTTATGCATAGAGCCATATCTTAAAAATTTTGCATTTTTTAAACATGGAATTAATCTAAAAACTCTTTCCTGCTCAGAAATAAGCATTTTTGTTTGAAATCCAACAATATTATAAGCGGTTCCCTCTTTATTTTCTTTCCTTAACTGCACAACACTAAATGGCATTTTCCCAGTCTTTGGGTCAATAAGTCCTACTGGTTTCATAGGACCATAAGCAAGTGTTAAATCTCCCCTTTTTGCCATTTCTTCTATTGGCATGCATCCTTCAAAGTGAATTTCCTTTTCAAATTCCCTTAAAGGAAATGTTTTTGCTTTTTTTAATTCATTTATAAATTTGAAATATTCCTCTTCAGTTAATGGACAGTTAATAAAATCATCTCTATTTTCATATCTTGAACCATAAAATGCATGGTTCATATCAATTGAATCAGCTTCAACTATTGGACTTATTGCATCAAAAAAGTATAGATTATCATTACCTGTTATTTCTTTTAAATCATTTAATAGGGCTTCAGATGTTAAAGGTCCAGTAGCAATTATTGTAATTCCATTAATTTCACTAATTGATTTTACTTCTTTATTAATAACATTTATCTTTGGATGAGATTTTAAAATTTCTGTTATTTTATTTGAAAATTTTTCTCTATCAACAACAAGAGACCTTCCTCCAGGAATAGCATATTCTCTTGCAACTTTTATCAATAATGAATCAAGTTCTTCCAATTCTTTTTTTAAAATCCCAGCAGGATGAGTTTCATCATCACTTCTTAAAGAATTACTGCACACAAGTTCAGCAAATTTTTCAGTTTTATGAGCAGGAGTAAATTTTTTTGGACGCATTTCAAAGAGATTGACTTCTATACCATTTTTGGCAAGCTGGTAAGAAGCTTCACTTCCTGCAAGTCCAGCTCCAATAATGTTAACTTTCATAAAAAAATTTTACCATATAATTTGAATTTTTTCAAAATTTTGAGTTGAAAAAAATATTCTTTAATGTAAAGAGAAAATTCAATGAATGAACTATTAATAATTGGAAGTTTTATTTTAGATTTAGTTTTTGGAGACCCTGAACTTATTTTCCCTCATCCAATTGCAATAATTGGAAAATTTATTTCAAAAACTGAGAAAATTTTTTATAGAGATGACAAAATTTATGGACTTATTTTTTCAATATTTGTAATAGGTTGTGTTTACTTTATAACTGCAATAATTGAAAAAGTTTTAGCGTTATTTCATGGTAATTTATCGTATTTGCTCTTGTCCATTTTCGGCAGTTTCACAATAAGTTTAAGAAGCTTACATCTTGAAACAAAAAAGGTTGTTGATGATTTAATTTTAAATGATATAAATTCAGCAAGAAAAAAACTCTCATTTCTTGTGAGCAGAGATACTTTTGAACTTGAAAAATCTGATATAATTAGAAGTTTAATTGAAACAATTTCTGAAAATTTAACTGATGGGGTAATAGCCCCTATATTTTACTATTTTATTGGTGGGATAAAACTTGCCTTTTTATATAAAACAGTAAACACTCTTGATTCAATGATTGGATATAAAAATTCAAAATACAAAAATTTTGGTTTCTTTTCTGCTAAACTTGATGATATTCTAAATTTTATTCCATCAAGAATAGCTGGAATTTTAGTTGTAATTTCAGCATTTCTTTTGAGATTTAATTATAAAAATTCTTTTAAAATAATGTTAAGAGACCATAATAAAACAGATTCTCCAAATAGTGGATACACAGAAAGTGCATTTGCAGGTGCATTAAATATTCAGCTTGGCGGTCCAACTCCATATTTTGGAGTATGGTATGATAAACCATTTATTGGTGATGAAATAGAAAAATTATCAATTATTCATGTAAAAAAAAGCTATAAATTGCTTTATTTATCTTCAATTTTATTTTTATTGACTTTGCATTTTTATACTGTTATAGTAAAATAGATGCTACCAATAAAAGATACAATTCCACATAGAGAAACTCCATTTGTTGTATATTTTTTAATTGGAATTAATGTATTGGTTTTTTTATTTGAATTAAGTTTAAATCCTATAGAAAGACAGTATTTTTTTTACACTTTTGGCCTTGTCCCTCTCAAAGTTACCCAAAATGGATTTGATATTTATTCAATGTTTTCAAACATGTTTATTCATGGTGGTTGGTTTCACCTTATTTCAAATATGTGGGCATTATGGATTTTTGGAGACAATGTTGAAGATAGGATGGGACATTTTAGATTTTTTATTTTCTACATAATATGTGGTTTAATTGCAAATATTGTGCATTATATTTTCAATGAATTTTCTCCTGTTCCTGTGGTTGGAGCATCTGGAGCAATTGCAGGAGTTATGGGAGCATACATGATAATGTTTCCATATTCAAGAATAATAACTTTAATTCCCATATTTTTAATACCTTTTTTCTTTGAAATTCCTGCAGTGATTTTCTTATTTTTCTGGTTTTTTTCTCAACTTATTTCTGGAACACTGCATCTATTTTTAACTCCCCAAATTGGTGGAATTGCATGGTGGGCCCATATTGGAGGTTTTTTAGCTGGAGTTATACTTCATAGATTTTTTAAAAAAAGAGAATATGATTACAGGGAATATTTTTATGACGAAATATTTTCAAGATATTTATAGCGATTAATTGCCCTTGCAACATTAAATCCTCTCACAAGTTCATAAGTTGATAAAGATTTATTCCATGGATACATAGAAGTTGCTTTAAGAAGTCCCTGAGGATAATTAAAAAATTTTTCTTTCTCAAAACCTTTTATCCCTGGAACTGGATAAAATGGTGAATAGCCAATTATTGTTGGCAATTTTGAGAGAAACATTAAATTTGAGATTAAATTTTTGAAACTATCATGTTTTAGTCCTGCAATTGTATAAGTAATTGTATTTATTTTCATTTTGTTTGCTAAAAATAATAAATTTTTAAGCTTTTCAACATCCACTTTTCTATTTTCATTTTTTAAAATTTCTTTATTTAGATTCACAAAAGAAAAATTAAACTGTCTTACTCCAAATTTAATCAATTTTTCCATTTCTTTTTCAGTTAAAAGCATATAATCAATTCCGTTTTCAAAAGAAAATAAAGGATTTTTTATGTATTTTTTTAAAATTTTTATAACTTCAAATAGGTATTCTTTTGCAAATAAAATATTGTCATCTTCAAAATTAATGAAAATTTTCTTATTCGGAAAGTTAATTTTTTTAACTTCTTTTTCAATCTTTTCAATTGGAATTGTTCTAAATTTTTTTCCAAAAATAAGATGATTTGAACAGAAATTGCAATTTTTTGAACATCCCCTTGATAGAATTGTTGAATAATAACAGATTTTTTTTGTTTCATAAGTTTTTTTGATAACAAATTCCATATTTTCTTCATTTGTAAAGGTATTTAAAAAAATTATTCCTTTTTTTCTTTTTTCAATTGAAATTAAAACTTCATCAAAATTGGTTTCAATTTCTCCACATATGATTAAATCAAATAATTGTGTATTTTCAAAAAATTCTGGAAAAACAGTTACTCCCTGTCCGCCAACTGCAATATATAAATTTTTATTTGTTTTTCTAATTTTTTTGCATAATTCAATTAATTCCTCGCTGTAACAAAATGCAAAGCATGAAAAAATTATCGCATTTAGATTAAATTTGTTGATAATATTTACTGAATTATCAAAATCCAATCCAAAATGTTTGTAATTTTTGAAGAAAAATTCTTTGTTTAAATATTCTGAAAGATAATTTAAATAATCTGGTAAACTTACAATTTTTGGCTTTTTCTTTAAATTTATTAAATTTATTATTTCAACCTCGTGTGAAGTATTTTTTAAAATTATCTTTTTTAAAATTTCAGCTCCAAGAAATGAAGCTCTATGAGGTGTAAAGTAAAAATCTCTTATTGGAGGAATTACAATTCCAATTCTCATTAAAAGAATTGCTGGACTTTTTTTGCATCTTTTGTCCAGTTTTTCACCACTTTAACATACAATTCAAGGTAAACCTTTTTACCTAACAATAATTCAATTTCCTCTCTTGCAGATTTTCCAATCTCTTTTATCATTGAGCCTTTTGCTCCAATAACTATTTTCTTTTGAGAGTCTTTTTCTACAATTATTGTTGCACCAATTCTTACAAGATTATCTTCCTCTTCAAAATAATCAATTAATACTGAAGTAGAGTAGGGAATTTCTTCTCTTGTTTTTAAAAATATTTTTTCTCTAATTATCTCTGAAACAAGAAACCTTAATGTTTGTGGGGTTTTCATATCTTCAGGATAATATTGTGGCCCTTCTGGAAGATATTTAAAAATAACATCAACAATCCTATCAAGATTATCACCTTTAATCAAAGAAATTGGAACTATTTCAAGGAAAAAACCTGTGTTATGATACTTTTCAATCATTGGTAGAAGAAGAGATTTTTTAATTAAATCAATCTTATTTATGAAAAGAATAGCTTTTTTACCTTCAAGCATTTTTATATATTCATAATCTTTTTCAAAATTCCTTTCATCAACATCTGTAATGTATATAATTAAATCACCCTCTTCAAGACTTGATAAAGCTTCTCTCATCATAGCTTTATTTAATTCTTTTTCATGTTTATGTAGCCCAGGAGTATCAATTATAATTATCTGTCCTTGAGGAAAATTGGCAATTCCAAGAATTTTTCTTCTTGTTGTTTGTGGTTTATATGTAACAATAGATATTTTCTCTCCAACAAGATAATTTAAAAGAGTTGATTTGCCAACATTTGGTCTTCCTAATATTGTAACGTATCCTGATTTAAATCCCATTTTTTACCTCATTTAAATAATCTTTCCTTGTAATATCGTAACTTTTAGCACTAAAAAGAATTCTTTCAACATCATCTTCATTTATTTCTCTCTTTATTTTCGCAGGAATTCCAGCAACAAGGGAATTTGATGGAATTTTTGTTCCTTCTCTTACAACGCTACCAGCTGCAATAATACAGTTATTACCTATTTCTACTCCATCAAGTATTTTTGCTCCAATTCCAATAAGGACATTATCTCCAATTTTACAACCATGAACTATTGCTCCATGCCCGATTGTAACATTATTTCCAATAATTAAAGGAAATTTTTCTCTTGTTACATGTAAAACTGAATTGTCCTGAATATTAGTGTTGTTTCCAATCCTTATAAAATTGACATCTCCTCTTATTATTGCTCCAAACATAACCGCACAGTAATCTCCAATTATTACATCACCTATAATATATGCATTTTCCGCAATAAACACCTCTTTTCCAATAATTGGTTTTTTATCTTTAAATTTTAAAATCATTTCAGTAAAGCTAAAATATCTGATTTCAATTGTGAATATGAATAAGCTCCAAGGTGGCTAAATAAGAATTTTCCATTTTTAAAAATATATGTAACTGGAATTGCCTGTATCATAAAATGTTCAGCAAGGCTCTTTGAACATAAAAATATTGGGTAATTAATCTTTGAAATTTTAATGAAATTTATAACATCATCTTCATTTTCATCAAGTGCCAGTCCAATTAAAGTAACATTATCTTTAAATTCATCATAAAATTGGATAAAGTCAGGTATCTCTTTCCTGCATTCGGGACACCATGTTGACCAGAAATTAACAATTACAATTTTATTTTTTGATGTTTTTAATATGTGTGATAAATTTTTTATTGTAAAAACTGAAAGTTTTTTAGAATTATTATTCGTGGTTTCAGATTCACTCTGTTCATTTCTATTGTTACAAGATATTAAAAAAGCAAAAATTAGAAAAAAAGCTATGAATTTTATTGACTTCATCTATTTTACTCTCCCTTTATTTTTTTAATTTCACCTTTAATTTTTTCAATGAGTGTTTTATCTTTAGCCTTTTTTAAAGCTTCATTGAAAAATTTTAAAGCTAAATCCTTTTTTCCAAGTTTTAAATATACTAATCCAAGATGATTAATAATTTCAGGTTCTTTATTGTTTAGGGTATAGGCTTTTTTTAAATATTTTAAAGCTTTTTTATATTCACCCTTTTGAAAATAAACCCATCCAAGACTATCTGTGATTGCTCCACTATCAGGTTTAATTTGAAGAGCTTTTTTTATTAATTTCTCTGCCTCATCTAAATTAATTTTTTTTAAAGCATACGAATAACCGAGATAATTTAATGCATCTGGATTATTTGGATTAATTTTTAAAACTTTTTTCATACATTCTACCATTTTGTCAAAATTGTTAAGTTTATCATAAAAAATTCCCATATAGAAATAAAAATCTTCTTTATTGTTAGGATAATCTTGAATAGCCTGTTTTATAAATTCAATTCCTTCTTTATACTTTTTTGCTCTCTGGTATAGAAAAATTCCAAGATTATAATATCTTAAACTTTTTCTATCAATGTTCTCTCCAACTTGTTTGAAAACTTTTAATGCTTTTTCATTTTGATTATGGTTTATGTAGTAGTTAATCAAAGTAAGACTTGCATCTTGATAAAATCCAGAACCAGGGTCAATTTCATTTAATAATTTCTCTGCTTTTTCAACCTCTCCTTTTTTTAAATATACTGATAAAAGATAATATTGTGCTTTTGGATAATCGCTAAATTTTTTTAATTCATTAATTGCTTCATCATATTTCTTCTGCTCAAGTAATATTAAGGCAATTTTAATTCCTATTTCAGGTTTTTCTCCAAAAAGACTTTCAATTTTTTTTAGTTCTTTTAATGCATCTTGAAGTTTGTTTTTGGAAACATAATATCTTATTACTTTTTCCCTTGCCCAAACATTATCAGGGTCAAGTTCAAGAACCTTTTTATAATATTTGAAAGCTTCATTCAATTTACCTTGAACTTCGTAAAGTAATGCAATTTCATAATATGGCTTTATAAACTTTTTGTTAAATTTAATTGAACTTTTATAAAATTTTATAGCGGTATCATAAAGTTTTATCTTTGAATAAGATTTTCCAAGGTAATAATATGCAAGTGAACGATATTTTTTATTTTTTACAACTTTTTTGAATGTTTTTATTGCAGAATTTATATCCCCAACTTTTAATTGTAATATACCAAGTTTTAAAAGAAAAATAGGATTTTTAGGTTTTGAATCAAGTAAATATTTATACTCAGCTATTGCACCTTTTAAATTATTAGAAGTTGTATATATTTCTGCAAGTAATTTATGTGCTTGTTCATAGTCTGGTTTAATTAGTAAAGCTTTTTCACAAAAATCTATTGCCTTTGAAAAATTGTTTAAAAGAAAATAAAGATGAGAAATTCTATAACATAGATATGGTGATTTTTTGTTGTAATCATAAGCTTTCAATAAATAATCAATGCTTTTTTCAAAGTTGTGGTTATAAAGATAAAACATTCCCACAGAATAGTAAAAAGCACTTTTCTGCAAATTAAAATTTGATGAATAAAGGGAATTTGAAATTATTAAAAATAAAATAAGAAATTTAATTTTTCTCATTTTTACCTCTTTACCCTTTCATAACTAACGATTTCAGTTTGAAATGAATAGCTATTTTTTGGAGGATGATAAAAAACTATCATAAATGGAATTTTTGCTTTTGGTTTTAACACAACTTGGTCATAAATAAGAGTTTTTATCTGTTTTTCATTTAAATTTAATAGCTCCTGTTTGCTAAAAATATTTCCAATATATGTTTCATTCTCATCTATTTTCTCACCACTTGTATCGTATATAACTCCTTTTACTTTAACTTTTGTAAAAGCATAATTCCTATTATTCTTTACATATCCTTGAATAACAAGAATTGTTCCATAATTTTTATTTTCATAATAATTTCCTTTTAAATTTTCAAAACTCATAGGAGGAGTTGAATTTTTTGTCTTTAAATAGAGAAAAAGAGCGGAAAAACAGATTGCAAAAATGAGCATAAAAAAGGTTATAAGGTAAACACCTTTATTTGATTTTGTTTTTTCTTTTTTAATTTTTTTTGGTTTTGGTTTCTGATATCTTTTTGCTACTTTTTCAAGCTCTTTTTCAAGTTTTTCATCTTCTTTTTCAAGTTTTATTTCTTCTTTAACCTCTCCAGTTAAATCAAAAACTTCCTCTTCTTCTTCCTTAGCCTTTTTGGCAATAAAAATATGTTTACACTTAGAACATTTGACTTTTCTCCCATCTTCAGGGATTAGTTCATCTTTTACATTGAATTTTGTATGGCATCTTGGGCATTCTATAATCATAGTTTTTTCTTATAGATGTAATTTTTAAAAAAATCAAGCTTTTAAATTAACACTATTTTGTTGAGAAAATTCTGAAAAATCAATTATTTCATTAATTTCCTCTTCAAGTGAAAAATTTATTGATTTAACTTTAAATTCAGTTAAATTTTCTATTCTCCTTTTAAGGTCTTTAAAATTTTTTTCAATTTTTTTTAAAAAAATTTCAGAATTGGATGAAAATGAAATATAAAGAGAATTTAAAATCTGTTGAACAAAAATTTTTAACTTTTCATTTTCAGGAAAATCAAGAAAAATCAATATTGAAAATTCATTTTTATCTTTGCCAATTTTATTTTTTTTAAAACCAATTATTGCTTTATTAATTATCTCATTTTCCTTAAAAAAAACAGGGAAAAATAAAAAATTTTCATTACTTGCAAATTGAAAACTTTCTATTAATTGTGTAATTTGATGTTCATGTTTTAACATTGAAATGCTTTTTAAATTTTCAGAAAATTCATTTTTTAAAATTTTATTTTCATGAGAAATTCCAAACTTTTCAATTATTTTTTTCAAAATTTTTGGATTTTCATTTAAATTCTTTTCTGAAATTAATAAATTTTGTAGATTTTTTTTGGCAAAATTTCTTACTTTATCGTAATTGAGGTGAAATTTTTTTACAGAATTTTCTATCCTATTGAAATTTTCCTCATCTTTTACTTCATGAATTATTTTAAGGACAGGTTTTGGTTTATTTTCAATAACTTTTAAAAGAATTTTTTTAGATTTTACTGGAACTTTTGTATAAGCTTTTAAAATTCCTTTTTTAGCGGTTTTTATAATCAAAAAATTTTCTAAATTTTCTAAAATTTCTCCTTTTAAAATCTCACCTAATTTAAACTCTTTTGTTTCTTCAAGTAAAATTAAATCTTTTAACAGATTTCCAAGAGCTTTAATGTTCATAAAAATTAAAAAAGACCAGGAATATTTATTCCAAGTCCACCTGTTAGCTTAGATAATTCTTCATTCATCATCTCTTGAGATTTTTTTATTGCCTGATTAACTGCAGCAACAATTAAATCTTGTAGCATTTCAACATCTTCTGGGTCAACAACTTCTTTATCAATTTTAATTTCAATAAGCTCCTGTTTCCCATTTACCTTTGCAATAACCATTCCTCCACCTGCACTTCCTTCAACTACCTTATTTGCAAGTTCTTCCTGAATTTTCTGCATTTTTTGCTGAATTAATTTAAGTTGTTTCATCATATTCCCAAAACCTTTCATAATTCCCCCTTAAAAATTATTTTCAATATAATCTTTTATGTTAACACCAGCATTTGCTCCATCACCAACTGCTGTTGCTATCTGTCTAACTTTCTTTTTAATCACATCACCTGCAGCAAAACATCCTTTTTGAGAAGTTTCAAAAAATTCATTTACAATTATGTATCCAGCATCATCTTTTTTAATAAAATCTCCAAGAAACTCACTATTTGGACTTAATCCTATGAACATAAATACTCCATCAACTTCAATTTCCCTTCTTTTTTTACTATCTTTATCTTCAACAGTAATACTTTTCACACTTTCATCTCCATTTATTGATACAGGAACATGATTTAAAACAAGTTCAATTTTTTCATTCTCTTTTACCTTTTCCTGATAAATTCTATCAGCTCTAAATTCATATCTCCGATGAATTAAATATATCTTTTTAACAAATCTTGTTAAAAATAATGCTTCTTCAAGTGCTGAATTTCCTCCACCAACAACTGCGACAACTTTATCTTTAAAAAAAGCTCCATCACATGTTGCGCAGTATGATACCCCTTTTCCAGTAAATTTATCTTCACCAGGAATTCCAAGTTTTCTAAATTTTGCTCCTGTTGCAATTAGAACAGATTTTGACTTATACTCATCTTTGTTTGTAATAATTTTAAAATATTTATCCTCTTTTTCAATTTTTTTAACTTCAGTTG
>CAZQKL010000019.1:0-2526 GCA_964593895.1 uncultured bacterium | reverse complement strand
ATCGGTTCGTCTATTTTTATTCTCAAATCTATTTTTTTAACTTCAGTTGAAGTAACTATTTCACAGCCAAAATTTTGTGCCTGTTTCTGAAAATTGCTCATCAGCAAAAATCCATTTACAGGTTCAGGAAATCCAGGATAGTTTTCAACAAGATGAGTTGTTGTAACCTGACCACCTGGTATCATTTTTTCAATAATTAATGTTTTTAATTTTGCTCTTGAAGTATAAA
Source organism: uncultured bacterium (assembly GCA_964593895.1). Lineage (GTDB taxonomy): Bacteria > DYJV01 > DYJV01 > DYJV01 > JALVYZ01 > CAZQKL01. The sequence continues at coordinate 2,297 of CAZQKL010000019.1, read as the reverse complement.
TTCCAGCAGTTAATCCAGATGGTCCTGCACCTATAATTATTACATCATACATCAATTATCCTCCATATAAAATTCTGTCCCAACTCCTTTTTGGGTAAACACCTCAAGTAAAATAACATTTTCAATTTTACCATTAATAATGTGTGCTTTTTTAACCCCATGTTCAATAGCTTTTTTGCAGAATTCTACTTTTGGTATCATTCCTCCAGTAATTGTGCCATTTTCAATTAGTTCAGGAATATCCTTAACATTAATTGAAGAGATTAATCTTCCATTTTTGGTAATAATTCCATCTACATCTGTTATCATTATTAATTTTTCAGCATTTAAAGAGATAGCAATCTCACCAGCTACAAGGTCAGCATTAATGTTGTATGTGTTGCCATTTTCATCTATTCCAACTGGAGCAATTACTGGAATAACTTCGCTTTTTATTAAAAGATTTAAAATTTCTGGGTTTATTTTCTTTACTTTTCCAACTTTTCCTAAATCAATAATCTCTGGAGGTCTATTTTCGTAATTTTTATAAACAAACATTTTTTCTGCAATAATTAACTTTCCATCCTTACCGCTTAAACCAACAGCTTTGCCACCTGAAAGAATAATATTTTTTACAATTTCTTTATTTACCTTTCCTGCAAGCACCATTTCAACAACATCCATTGTTTCTTCATCTGTAACTCTCATTCCATTTATAAATTCTGACTTTTTACCAATTTTATTTAAAAAATCTCCAATTTGAGGTCCGCCTCCATGAACAATAACAGGATTTATTCCAATATATTTTAGGAGAACTATATTTTTAGAAAAACTATTTTTTAGGTTTTCATCAACCATTGCATGACCACCATACTTTATAACAAATGTTTTTCCGTAAAAATTTTTTATGTAAGGTAATGCTTCCATTAAAATCTGAGCTTTTTTCTTAATCTCTTTCATTACAATATATACCTCGTTAAGTCCTCATCTTCATAAATCTTTTCAAGTTTTTCATAAACATATTTTTCATCAATTATGACATTTTTATCCTTAAGTTCTGGAGCTGAAAATGAAATATCTTCAAGAAGTTTTTCCATAACAGTATGAAGTCTTCTTGCACCAATATTTTCAGTTGATTCGTTAACTTTATAAGCTATCTCAGCAATTGCATTAATTGCTTCTTTTGTAAATTCAAGATTTATCCCTTCTGTTTTTAGTAATTCTTTATACTGCTTTATTAAGGCATTTTTAGGTTCAGTTAATATTCTTACAAAGTCTTCCTTTGTTAATGAATTTAATTCAACTCTTATTGGAAATCTTCCTTGAAGTTCTGGAATTAAATCTGATGGTTTTGCAATATGAAAAGCTCCTGCAGCTATAAAAAGAATGTGGTCAGTTTTAACCATACCGTATCTTGTATTAACAGTAGTTCCTTCAATAATTGGGAGTAAATCTCTCTGAACACCTTCTCTTGAAACATCAGGTCCTGAAGTTGACCCCTTTGAAGCTATTTTATCTATTTCATCTATAAAAATTATTCCATTCTGTTCCACTCTTCTTTTAGCTTCTTCCTGAACTTTATCCATATCAATTAATTTTTCAATTTCCTCATTAACAAAATAGTTGTAAGCATCTTTAACCTTCATTCTTTTTTTTCTTTTTCTTCCAGGTAAAAGATTTTGGAAAAGGTCTCTAAAGTTTAAATCCATATCTTCTAATCCCACAGCAGAAAAAACTTCAATAACAGGTCCACCTCTGTCTTTTAATTCAACTTCAACAAATTTTTCATCAAATTTCCCCTGTTTAAACATTTCTCTTATCTTTTCCCTTGTTTTGCTTTTAAATTCCCTTTCCTCCTCAGGATTTTGACTGAATTTAGGAATTGGAGGCAAAAGTAAATCTATAACCCTTTCTTCAGCAATTTCTTCAGCTCTTTTTCTCACATTTTTGGCATACTCCTCTTTTACCATGTTCACAGCAATTTTTACTAAATCCCTAACCATGCTTTCAACATCTCTTCCAACATATCCAACTTCAGTAAATTTTGATGCTTCAACTTTTACAAAAGGAGCATTTGCAAGCTTTGCAAGTCTTCTTGCAATTTCAGTTTTTCCAACTCCAGTGGGACCTATCATCATTATATTTTTTGGGGTAATTTCCTCTTTTAATTCGTCTGAAAGCTGCTGTCTCCTCCATCTATTTCTTAAAGCTATTGCAACAGCTTTTTTTGCTTCTTTCTGTCCAATAATGTATTTATCAAGCTCTTTCACAATCTGCCTTGGCGTTAGTTCCATAAACTCACTCCTTTACAATTTTTC
>CAZQKL010000018.1:0-24703 GCA_964593895.1 uncultured bacterium | reverse complement strand
TTAACAAGCATAATCAATTTTTAATCTATCAGCAATTGCTTTATCATCTGCACTTAAACCATCGCTCATACCAATAGGTAATTGTGTGCTTCTTCCCATAGGTGCCATAATTTTCTTTAATTCCATATTTGCAGATTTAAAAACATCAACAACCCTTTCAGCAACTTTATCAACATCAAGTCTTTTATATAATTTAGGATTTTGAGTTGTAATCCCTTTTGGACATTTTCCAATATTGCAAATATTACATCTATTTCTTTCATCACCTAAACAGCCTGCTGCAGCCTGCATAATGTATTTTCCAATGCTTACAGCACTTGCTCCAAGCATAATTAATGCAGCAGTATTTGCAGCAAGATTACCAGTTTTTCCAACACCTCCTGCAGCAATTAATGGAATTTCATTCTGTTTTCCATGTTTGACAAGTTCAAAATAACAATCTCTTATATTTGAAGCTATTGGGTGTCCCATTTTATCAAGAGAAACATTATATGCTGCACCAGTGCCACCATCTTCTCCATCAATTGATAATGCAGATGCAAAAGGATTTCTTACAAGATTATTTAAAACCGCAAGAGCTGTTTTTGTTCCAGATATTTTTGGAAAAACAGGAACTCTAAAACCAAAAGCCATACTCATAGAGGTAATCATTTTCATAACAGATTCTTCAATTGAATATTTAGTTTGATGAGTTGGTGGACTTGGCAGATCTACATAAGGAGGAACTCCTCTTATTTTTGCTATATGTGGTAAAACCTTTGGAGCCATTAAAAGACCACCATCACCAGGCTTTGCACCCTGTCCATACTTTATTTCAATCGCACATGGGTCTTCTTTCATTTTTGGTATTGTATGAATTATCTCATCCCAGCCAAAATATCCTGAGGCAATTTGAATTATTAAATATTTAACAAATCTTGATTTTAAAAGTCTTGGTGGCACACCACCTTCACCAGAACACATAACAACTGGAATTTTTTCAACTTCATTAAGATATGCAACTCCAAGCATTAAACCTTCCCACATTCTTGGAGATAGAGCTCCAATTGACATTGAACCAATCATGATTGGAAAAATTTCTCTTACAGGTGGGATATAATCTGTTCCTTCATAAATTAAATCATCACCCTCTACTTTTAAAGGAAGTTCTTCTGGAGGCATTATTCTCCCAAGAAGAGTAACAATGTTAAATTCATGTCTTTGAGCATCAAGAGCAGGGTCTGTTAACATTGAAATTCTTGTAAATTTTAATCTATCAAGTGTTGAAGGAGATGGGTCATTTCTCCTACCACCTCTTTTATATGGAACTCCTCCTCTATTTTTATGAAATAAAAATTTATTTGCAGGATTGTATTCAGGATAAATTGCTCCATTTGGACAGACTTCAGTGCACATTGCGCAACCAGTGCAATACCTTTCAGGGTCATTTACCTGCCTAATTCCATGATAAACTTTCCTTACAAGAGAAGGTGCTGGAAATGGACCTTCACTTTCTATAAGCCTTTTTACAAATACTGCTGGCTCAATTGCTTTTGTTGGACATACTGCAGTACATCTTCCACAGCGAGTGCATTTATTTTCATTCCATCTAATTATGTATGGAAAATCCATTAATGAAGGGTTATTGTTGTTGTTTGACCCAATTTTTGATTCCATATTTTTATCTCCTTTGCATCAGGTTTAACATACACAAAATCATACTTCATAGGATAAACATCTTTTGTTGTATCTCTATTTGGAAAAAGATAATTTAATGCGCATGTTTCTGAAAAAAAACCGATTTTTCCTTTTACTCCTCCAACAACACCTGGTCTCAATTTTTTTGTATCATGAACCATAAAAACAGTGTTGTCTCTATCACAACCTATTACACAGTTAGGTCCATCAATTGTAAGCATTCTCAATGATTGACGAAGCAATTTTATAACCTCAATATCTTTCCTATTTGAATCCTCAATTTCATGAGACATCATCGGAGTTATAACATCTTTGTAATATTTTAAAGGATATCTTAAAATTTCCCTTGTATAATGAAGAATATGAGCAAAAACTTCACTATCTGAATTATAACCAATGTATCCTGGAAATTTTCTGCTCATAAGAAATTCTCTTATTGGAACAAAAGCTGTATTTTCTCCATTTGTCATTGTAAAATATCCTTGAATAAAAAATGGATGACATGCATAAAGATTAATTGCATAATTTGTATTTTGCCTGCCTTGTGCAAAAATTATTTTTGCTTTTAAATCAATTTTATCAAGCCCCCAATACTCAGCAATTTCCATTGGATCGCCAACTTTTTTTAATGTAATAGTATCAGGCCAGAATGAAAACACAATAATTGACTCATCTTTTTCTCCAAGTTTTCTCAATTCAAGCCTTGTTTTTAATAAAAACTTTTCTTTCTCCTCTTCTGACTTATCCTTCATATAATCTGGATATTCTAAAACTTTAATTCTATAATGGTCTCTTGGAGTTAATTTCATCCATTTTTTTAAATTTTTTTGTGGCTCCCATGCATATTTTATCTCAAAACCTTTTTTATCAAGATATTCCTTTAAAACTTCATATCCTTTTTTTGTAGTAATAGTTGATAAAATTGGATATTCCTTAAATTCTGTAAAAACTCCACCAAGGTCTCTTAAAATTAACCCAAGTCCTGAACCATCATGACCTTCTTTCATTGTTTCAAGGGCCAGAATATTTTCATATGGAGAAAAATAATCCTCTGATACTATTGCAGCTAATCTGCACATTTAATTTACTCCTTTTAAAATTAATGGGATGAATAAATAACACAAATTTTATGTTTTTTGCAATACAAAAATTTCTCTTTCAACAATTTCACATATGATATGGATTAAAGTTATATGAACTTCCTGAATTCTTGGTGTTGATTTTTCTTTTACAATTATTGCATAATCAACCAAATCTTTTGCTTTTCCCCCATCATTTCCTAAAAGTCCAACATTTATTGTGCCAATTTTTTTACCTGCAATAAATCCTTTCAAGATATTTTCTGAATTTCCACTTGTTGAAATTCCAAAGAGAATATCTCCTTTTTTAGCAATTGCTTTTACCTGTTTTTCAAAGATTAAATCAAAAGAGTAATCATTGCCAATACAGGTTAAAACAGAACTATCTGTTGTTATTGAAATTGCAGGAAGTGGTTCTCTATCAATTAAAAATCTATTTACAAATTCGCCTGCAAAATGCTGGGCATCAGCTGAACTTCCTCCATTTCCCATGGTCATAACTTTATTTCCTTTTTTTATTGCAGTAATTATTTCATTTGTAACTTTTTCCATTGTCATCCAAAGATTTTTATCTTCAAGAATTCTTTTTTTCACTTCTATGGAATTTTTAAAAATTTCTTTCATTTTTAACTCCAAAAAATGAGTTTAATTATTATTAAGGTATAAATTCCTGCTAAACAATCATCAATTACAACACTTATACCCTGAGGTAATTTTTCTTCAACTCTTTTTATAAAAAAAATTTTTGTTATGTCAAAAAATCTAAACAAGATAAAAGAAATAAAGTAAGGTAAAAAAGCAATTTTTATCTTAAAACTTGCTATTAAAAATCCGATAATTTCATCTAAAACAATTTCTGAAGGGTCTTTTTTATTTGTGATTTTTTCATAATAGTAGCAAATGTAACTTGAGGAAAAAATTAAAAATATGATTAAACTAAGATAAGTTGTTGATGATAGAAATTTATTGAGAAAAATTGAAATTGGAACTGCAATAATTGTTCCAAACGTTCCTGGAGCATACTTTATATATCCAACATAAGAGGCTGTTACAAAAAAAATTATAATCTTTTGAACCATTTATATATTTCTTCTTTTGGGATTTCTTTAATAATTGGTCTTCCGTGAGGACATGTGAGATTGTTTGGAGTGTTATCAAGTTCTTTTAAGAATTTTTTAATAAAATTTATATCAAGATAGGTATTTGCAGTAATTGAAGATTTGCATGCAATAGAGGATAAAATTTTGTCCTTTAAATTTTCAATAGTTGAAGTTTTTCCAGAAAGTAAAATTTCATCAATTGATGAAATAATAAAATCTCTGTAGTCAATATCCTCTAAAATTGAAGGTATTCCTTTTAAAACAAATGTTTTTTCATCTAATTTTTCAATTATAAATCCAACTTCTTTAAAGGCTTCAAGATATTCATTTAATAGATTTTTATACTTTTCAGAAAGTTCAATAATGTCAGGAATTAAGAATTTTTTTATTTCAACTCTATTTTCTTTAATCTGCTTTTTTAATTTTTCAAAATTTATTCTTTCATGGGCAGCATGCTGGTCAATAAAATATGCTTTTTCTCCATCTTCAAGAATTATTATTGATGAAAATAAGCTTCCAATAATTTTCATTTTAGAAAAAAATCCTTTTTCTTCTTGGAAATTATCTTCAAAATTTATTTCCTCTTGCTCTTCTTTAAAAGCCTTTTCTTCTTCTTTTTTTCCAATAATATCAACAAGAAAACTTTTAATATTATCAAATGGGTTAAATTTCTTTTCTGTTTCCTCCTTAACTTTATAATAAACATTTTCAGCAAAAAGCATAGAAATTGAATTTTTAATTACAGAATATATCTTTTGAGGCTCTGCAAATTTAACTTCTATTTTAGTAGGATGCACATTAACATCAACTTTATCATGTGGAATATTGATATTTAAAATTACATATGGGTACTTACCTTGAGGTATTTTACTTGAATAAGCATCTTTGATAGCAGACAAAATTAATCTATCTTTAATAAATCTTTTATTTACAAATAGATTTATTTCTCTTGATGTGGAGATGTTTATATGAGGCGGTGAAATAAATCCATCAATAAATATATCTTCATGTTCAACTTTAAATGGAATTAAGGTTGATGAAATTTCTTCATTATAAACTTCTTCAATTCTTGAAAGTAAATTTTTTGCTTTTGGAAAAAAGTATTTTTTTCTAAAATTATTTATAAAAGTGAATTCAATTTCAGGATAGATTAAAATGAATTTTTTTAGAACATTTTCTATGTAAAAAAGTTCAGTTTCTGTTTTTTTTAAAAATTTTTTTCTAACAGGAGTGTTATAAAATAAATCTTTAACTTCAATTATGAAGCCTTCATTCATTGCAACTTCAAAAAATTTTTTAACATTTCCCCCTTCAATTATTATTTCATAACCAGTCTCTTGATTAATGGTTTTTGAACGAGCTTTTATTTTACTTACAGAAGCAATACTTGGTAAAGCTTCACCTCTAAATCCCAAAGTAGAAATTTTATTTAAATCTTTTTCATCAGATATCTTACTTGTTGCATGTCTTTCAAATGCTAAAAATAAATCATCTCTTGCTATTCCTTCACCATTATCTGTTACTTTAATTAATTTTTTCCCTCCATCTTTTATCTCAACTTTAATTGATGTGGAATTTGCATCAATAGAATTTTCAATTAGCTCTTTTACTACCGAGGCAGGTCTTTCAATTATTTCTCCTGCAGAAATCTGATTAATAATGTTATCTGGCAAAATTTTTATTTTTTTCATACTTTTTCAATTTCCTTTATTCTTAACTTAATTCTGTCGTTTGCAATAAATGGGGTGTAAATTAGTCTTACTGTATCTCCAAGTTCAATGTTTTTATCAAGTAAATTAAATCCAACTGCTTCAAATTCAACTTTATTTTTTTCAAGAGTTAGATTTAAATTGTTTAATCCCATAGATTTTATTTCAGTTACAAGAATGTCTTCAGTTAGAAATAGTGGCTCTTCATTTCCAGGACCATAAGGAGAAAGTTCTTTTAATTCTTTCACAAGTCTCATGTTAATTTCATTAAAATCTAAAATTTTATCAATAAAAATCTTTTTAACAAAGTTTTCTTTTGTTGTAAATCTTTTTACAATGTTATCAAAAGCTTCAATAAAGTTATTAACATTTTCCTTTTTTATCGTAAGTCCTGCTGCAAGTTTATGACCACCAAAAGTTTCTAAATATTCTTCGCAGAAACTTATACTTTTAAAAATATCAAGTTCTTTAATACTCCTTGCACTACCTTTTCCAATACCATTCTCATTAAAAGTTATTAAAATAACAGGCTTATAATATTTTTCCACAAGCTTTGCAGAAACAATTCCAATAACTCCCTCATGCCAGTTATTTGAGTATAAAACAATGCTATGTTTATTTTTAAGTTTTCCATTATTTTCAATCATTCTTATTGCTTCATCAAGAATTTTTTCTTCAATTTTTTGCCTTTCATAATTATTCTTGCATAACCATTCAGAGATTTGAAGAGCTTTTGAATATTCCTTAGTAATTAATAAATTTAATGCCTTTTCTGGAGAACTTATTCTTCCAGCTGCATTTAACCTTGGTGCAATTTTAAAACCCACATCCCAATATGATATTGATTTGTTATTAATGTGGCAAAGTTGGGATAAAGCTTTTATCCCAAGATTGTTTGAATTTTCAATCTGTTTTAATCCCTTTTTAACAAGCACTCTGTTTTCGTATAACAATGGAGATATATCAGCAATAGTTCCAATAGCAACAAGGTCAAGATATTTTGCAAGATTGAAATTTGAAAAATTTAAATATTGCCTCAGTTTTATTCTTACTCCCATTAAAAGATAAAATGCAACTCCAACTCCAGCAAGGTCTTTGAAAGGGAATTTGCAATCTTTCTGTTTTGGATTTACTATAGCATATGCATTTGGAAGATTTTCTCCAGGAACATGATGGTCTGTAATTATTACATCAATGGAGAGAGAGTTGGCAAAATCTACCTCTTTTATATTCTGAATGCCACAATCAACTGTAATTATTAACTTAACATGATTTTTATGAAATTCTTTAATAACTTCACAATTTAAACCATATCCCTCTTTTCTTGTAGGAAGATGCCAGATATAATTTTTGTATCCAATTTCATTAAAGAAATTTATAAGTAGTGCTGTGGAAGTAATACCATCAACATCATAATCACCAAAAATTCCAATTTTTTCATTTAATTTTATTGCTTTTACTATTCTTTCAGATGCTTTTTCAAGGTTTAGCATTTTGAAAGGGTGTGTTAAAGAATTAAAGCTTGTATCAAGAAATTTTAATATATCTTCAGGATTTGATAACCCGCGATTAATTAAGATTTGAGCGGTAATTGGAGTTATCCCACATTTTTCTGAAAGTTCTTTTTGCAAATTTTTATCTTCAGGTTTTACTATAAATTTAACCATCTGGCAAAAATGACCTTAACCTTTTTACCCAATAAATTATTTTTTCAGAAGTGTAATCAATATCCTCTTCAGTTGTAAATTTTCCAAGTGAAATTCTAATTGTTCCCAGAGCTTCTCTTTTTGAATATCCCATAGCTTTTAATACATGAGAATAAGATTCTTCCAAAGAAGAGCATGCACTTCCTGATGAAACCGCTATTCCTTCATAATCAAGTGCTTTTAAAAGAGCTTTTGCTTCAATATTTTTAAATGTAATAAGAGTTGTGTTAGGAACCCGAGGAGAATTTTCACCAATTATTTCTATATCTTTTAAATTTTCTTTTAAATTTTTTTCCAATCTATCTCTTAAATTCTTTAATTTTTCAAAATAATCTGAATTAAAATCATTTGAAATTATCTCAGCAGATTTACCAAGAGCAACTATTCCAGCAACATTCTCAGTGCCACTTCTTAATCCCCCTTCCTGACCTCCTCCATGGATAAATGGTTCAATATTAACTCCTTTTCTTATAAATAAAACTCCTATTCCTTTTGGAGAATAAACCTTATGACCAGAAATTGAGAGAAAATCTATAAAATCAAATTTTTTTAGGTCAATTTCAATTTTTCCATAACCTTGAACTGCATCTGTATGAAAAAATAAATTATATTTTTTTGCAATTTTCCCTATTTTTTCAATTGGTGAGATAATACCAGTTTCATTATTAGCAAAAATAACTGAAATTAGTATGGTTTTTTCATTTATTGAATTTTCAAGTTGAGCTAAATTTACAATTCCATTTTTATCAACATCAAGATATGTTACTTTCAAGCCTTTTTTTTCAAGAAATTTTAAAGGTTCAAGAATAGCTTTATGCTCAACTTTTGTGGTAATAACATGCTTATTTTGAGGATTATCCCAGCATAAACTTTTTATAACCCAATTATTAGATTCAGTTCCACAAGAAGTAAAATAAATCTCTTCTGGAGAGCAATTTAAAGAGTTTGCAATACTTTTTCTACTTTCATAAATATCCTCTTTTAAATTTTTCCCAGCCCAGTGTAAAGATGATGGATTTCCCCATTTTTCTGTATAATAAATTTTTAATTTGTCAAAAATTTCTGGCAAAACTGGTGTTGTTGCATTGTAATCAAGATATATTCTTTTTTTCATTAACTCTCCCTAATTCTTAAAATTTTAGCACCAAGTTTTTGTAATTTTACATCAAATTTTTCATAGCCTCTGTCAAGGTGATATATTCTTGAAACTTCAGTTTTACCTTTTGCCCTTAATCCAGCTAAAATAAGTGAAGCACTTGCTCTTAAATCAGAAGCCATAACATTTGCACCATATAAAATTTCTTTTCCTCTAACTATTGCATGAGGTCCCTCAAGTTTTATATCAGCTCCCATTCTCATCAATTCAAGAGCATGCATAAATCTATTTTCAAAAATTGTCTCTTTTATAACAGAAATTCCATTTGAAAAACACATTAATGCCATAAATTGTGCTTGCATATCTGTGGGAAATCCAGGGTAGGGCATTGTTACAATATCAACTGCTTTTATTTCATCATTTCCAATAACTCTTATTCCAGAATTTTCTCTTTTAATTTCCACACCTGCGGTTCTTAATTTTGAAACAACAGCCTCAAGATTATCAATATTTGAATTTTTTATTAAAATATTTCCATTTGTAATACCAGCTGCAACCATAAATGTTCCTGTTTCAATTCTATCTGGAATAACTGAATATTCCACTCCTTTTAATCTATTTACTCCTTCAATTTCAATTATTTCTGTGCCTTCACCTTTAATTTTTGCTCCCATTTTTTTTAAAAAATTTATCATATCCACAACTTCAGGCTCTTTTGCTGAATTTTTTAAAATAGTTTTCCCTTCAGCTAAAACACTTGCCATAATAAGATTTTCTGTTCCTGTAACAGTTGTAATATCAAAATAAAATTCACATCCTTTTAATTTTTTTCCTTTTGCAACAATGTAACCTTCTTTAATTTCAACTTCTGCACCAAGTTTTTTTATCCCTTCAATATGTAAATTCACAGGTCTTGGACCTATTGCACAACCTCCTGGAAATGAAACCTTTGCATATCCAAATTTTGCAAGAAGAGGCCCAAGAAAAAGGATTGATGCTCTCATTGTTTTTACAAGTTCATAAGGTGCAATAAAATTATTTATAGTTGTAGGGTCAATTGTCAAAGTATTGTTTTCAAAGTGAATTTTTGCTCCTAAAATTTCAAGTAACTTTATAAAAGTCTTTACATCTCTTAGATTTGGAACATTTTTTATCTTACAAGGGGAATCTGCAAGAATGGATGCAGCCATTATTGGAAGGGCAGCATTTTTAGCTCCACTAATTTCAACTTCACCAAATAATCTTTCTCCACCTTCAATAACAATTTTTTCCATTTAAAAAATTTTGAATTGATTTTTTAAAGAGGGGAAAAAGTAAGCTCTTTCCCTTTTAAATCAACAAAATAACCTTTGATTTTTTTATCTTTATTTTTCAAAATTAAATCTGCAAGAGGGTCTTTAATTTTTTCATGAATAACTCTCTTCATTGGTCTTGCACCAAAATATTTATCATACCCTATCTCTGCAAGATAATTTTTCGCTTTATCTGATAATTTTATAGTTAATTTATGCTTTTTCAATTGTTCATTTAGTTCATTTATAAACTTATCAACAATTTTTTTGGTGCTTTGTCTATCAAGGTATTTAAAATTAATAATTGCATCAAGCCTGTTTCTAAATTCAGGAGGAAATTCTTTTTCAATAGCTTTTTTTGTTTTATTTATATCAACTTCAAGAAAACCGATATTTTTCTGGCTCATTTCAATTGCACCAGTATTTGAAGTAAGAATTAGTATAACATTTCTAAAATTAACTTTTTTCCCAACATTATCAGTTAAAGTTCCATAATCCATAATCTGGAGTAGAATATTGTAAATATCTGAATGTGCTTTTTCAAGTTCATCAAATAATACTACTGAATGAGGGTTTTTCTGTATAGCTTCAGTTAGCTGTCCTCCCTCTTCATAACCTACATATCCTGGAGGAGCTCCAATAAGCCTTGCAACAGAATGCTTTTCCATATATTCACTCATATCAAATCTTATAAAATTAATTCCAAGAATTTTAGAAAGTTGAATTGCAACTTCAGTTTTTCCAACACCTGTTGGCCCTGTAAATAAGAAACAGCCTATTGGCCTATTTTCATCTTTTAATCCTGCAATGTTTATCTTTAATGATTTTGCAAGAACTTCAATTGCCTCATCTTGTCCAAAAATTCTTTTTTTAAGTTCACTCTCAAGATTAACTGCTTTACTCTTGTATGAAATTTTCATGTTATTTACTGGAGTTCTTGAAATAATTGACACAACATTTTCAATATCTTTCTCTGTAATAATTTTTTTCTCTTTATTTTCTGCATTTTTTAATGCTCCAGCTTCATCAATTACATCTATTGCTTTATCTGGTAAATATTTACCATGAATATATCTTGCTGAAAGCTCAACAGCTGCTTTTAAAGCTTTTTCACTGTATCTAACTCTGTGAAACCATTCATATCTTGCTTTTAATCCCTTTAAAATCTGGATAGCATCAGGAATTGATGGTTCAGGCACATCTATTTTCTGAAATCTACGGGACAAAGCTCTATCTTTTTCAATTCCATTTCTGTATTCTTCATAAGTTGTTGCACCAATACATCTTATATCTCCACTTGCAAGAAGTGGTTTTAAAATATTGGAAGCGTCAAGTGAGCTTGATGAAGTAGCTCCTGCTCCAACAACAGTATGTATTTCATCAATAAAGAGAATTGCTCTTTTCTCCTCTTTTAGCTCTTTCAATATATCTTTTAACCTTTTTTCAAAATCTCCTCTGTATTTAGTTCCTGCAACAAGTCCTCCCATATCAAGAGCATAAATTTTTGAATATTTTAATTTATCTGGAACTTCATTTTTAGCAATTTTTAATGCAAGTCCCTCAACTATTGCTGTTTTTCCAACTCCTGGTTCTCCAACAAGTAAAGGATTATTTTTCTTTCTCCGACAGAGAACTTGAATAATTCTTTGAAATTCTGTTTCTCTACCTATAACTGGGTCAATTTTACCTCTTCTTGCAAGCTCTACAAGTTCAGTTGCATACTTTTCAAGAGCTTTTTTCTTTTTTTTCTTATTTACTTTTTCTTCTTCATAAAATTCATGTTCATCATCATAAATTTTTGAAACTCCATATTCAACATATTCTATTACATCAAACTTTGTAATATTTTCCTGTTCAAGGAAATATTTTGCAAAACTATCCTCTTCATCAAAAATGGCAATTATTACATCTCCAATTCTTACTTTATCAAGACCTGCACTTTTTACATGGTTTATTGCATTGGAAATTACTCTTTGAAAACCAATAGATTCTATTGGACCATATTTTGATTTCTCTAAATATGTATTAAAAAAGTGTTCAAGGTTTCTGATTAAATTATTTATATTTCCACCGCAATTTACAATAATATCGTAACCTTCCTCTGTATTAATCATTGAATAGAGTAAATGCTCAACTGTGACTACCTGATGATGATTTCTTTTGGCTATCTCATAAGCATTTTTTATGGAGTATGAAAGGTTTTCTGTTAACATCAGCTAAAAATTATCACACATAAAAATAAAAATCAACTCATATTATAAACATGCAATCTCCGTAAGAAAAGAACCTGTATCGTTTCTTTATAGCTTCCTCATAGCATCTCAAAATATTTTCTCTTCCAGCAAAAGCGCTTACAAGCATAAGTAAAGTTGATTTTGGTAAATGAAAATTTGTCAATAATTTGTTCACAACATTAAATTTAAATCCTGGATATATAAACAAATTTGTTGGAAATTTTCCACTTTTTATTCTTTTAAATCTTAAATAATTATCCTCAAGAGCTCTTACAACAGTTGTTCCAACCGCTACAATATTTTTTTTCCCAAAATTTTCATTTACTATTTTTTCTGTTTCTTTAGGAATTTCATAATCCTCATAGTGCATTTTATGTTCTAATATATTTTCAACTTTTACAGGCTGAAAAGTTGCAAAACTAACATACAAAGTTACAAAACATATCTTTACTCCTTTTTCTTTTAAAATTTCTATTATCTCATTTGTAAAGTGTAATCCTGCAGTAGGGGAGGCTATTGCCCCTTTATGTTTATCATCAGCAAAAATAGTCTGATATCTTGTATAATCAATTTCTTTCACTTCTCTTTTAATATATGGAGGAAGGGGAATTTTGCCATATTTTTCTAAAGAAAAATCTTCTGAAAATTCAATAATAAATCTATTTTCAACTTTATTGCAAATTTTACAAATTATATTCTTATCAATAAAAATTTCCCCTCCAAGTTTAGGAATTTTACTTGCTTTTAAAAAAGCCTCCCATCTATTTTCATTTAATTTTCTTATTAGTAAAATTTCAACTTTACCACCTGTTTCTTTTTTGCCAATAATCTTTGCTGGAATTACTTTCACATTGTTTGCAATTATTAAGTCATCTGAACTTACATAATCAGGGAATTTTTTAAAAACTGTATGAACAATTTTATCATCTTTTCTGAAATATACCATCATTCTTGATTCATCTCTTTTCTGTGAAGGGAAATAAGCTATTAATTCTTTTGGAAGGTTATAATCAAAAAGGGAAATATGCATCTATTTTTTAAAGAC
Organism: uncultured bacterium; assembly: GCA_964593895.1. Classification (GTDB taxonomy): domain Bacteria; phylum DYJV01; class DYJV01; order DYJV01; family JALVYZ01; genus CAZQKL01. The sequence goes on along the minus strand of CAZQKL010000018.1, from coordinate 11,765 downwards.
TTTTTCATAAATTTGAGAAGCATTTTGAAGTTTTTTTTCTTGCTTTAGTCCATTTACAAGAATTCTTATAGCTTCAAGTTTTGCAGCATATTCACCACCAGGTTTACTTAATATTTCAACTTCTTCTGTTAATCTTTTTTTCTGATTTTCCCAGACCATATTTTGAGCTTCCATTTTCTTTTTTAAAATTTCTTTTTCAATTTCAGCTTTTTTAAGTAAATATTGAAGTTTTTCAAGTTTCAATTTGTTTTTTATTTTTTCTTCAGCTACTTTCTTTTCAGTTTCAATTTTTAAATTTTCAAGGTATAATTTATTTTTTCTCAATTTTTCAATTATTGCTATTTTTTCTTCTGGTAAGGTAATTTTGTCTAAAACTATTTTTTCAATTTTTATTCCAAAAAGTGAAAGCTCACCATTTAATTTTGGTAATATTTTTTTTGAAAATTCAATTGAGAAATTATCTGAAATAAGATTATAAACAGGAATTTGAGAGAAATAATCTTCAAAATCACTTTTTAAATAAACATTTAAAATTTTTTGAATATCATTGAAATTTTCATTTTCAAAAAATTTATCAATATTTTTTTTATCAATCTTCCAGACTAATTTACCTGAAATTTCTGTGCCATCAAAGAGCTTAATATTAAACTTTTGAGATTTTGAATAAAGTTTAACTGGATAAACTTTATAAATTCCTGGATATATACCTGAAATAAAAAAATAATACTTTCCTGGAGGTAAAATTTTACCAGTAAAGCCTTTATTTTTCCCATAAATTTTATAAAGAGCTCCATATTCTCCAGGTTTAATTTCAGGAGAAAAATAGTAAAAAGAGAAAACTATTCCTGCAAAAATAATTAAAATAAAAATTAAAGAAAGAAAGAATTTAATTAATCCTTTAATCATTTAATCTCCATAAATTACAGCTTTTCTGCTAACTTTTACTTTGCCATCTGGCTCAATCTTTATAACTTTAACAACAACCTCATCTCCAACATTAAAATAATCAGTAATATTTTTAATTCTTTTGTTATCAATTTCAGAAATGTGCAAAAGACCTGTTATTCCAGGATATAATTCTAAAATTGCTCCAAAATCAAGAATTCTTATAACTTTTCCAGTTAATATTTCTCCTTCCTTTACTTCTCTTGTATATTCTAAAATTAATTCTTTTGCTTTATCAAGATTTGCAACAGATTTTGAATAAACCCTTAGAGTGCCATCCTGCTCAATATCAATTTTAACACCAGTCTGGTCAATTATATATTTAATATGTTTTCCAGATGGACCAATTAAATTTGGAATTCTTTCAGGATTTATATGAAGTGTCATTACCCTTGGAGCATATGGAGAAATTTCTTTTCTTGGAGTTTCTATTGCAGATTTCATCTTTTCAAGTATGTAAAGTCTTCCTTCCTTTGCCTGCATTAAAGCTTTTTCTAATATTTCAAATTCAAGTCCTTCAATTTTTATATCCATTTGAACTGCTGTAACTCCATCTTCTGTTCCTGCAACTTTGAAGTCCATATCTCCAAGATGGTCTTCATCTCCTAAGATATCTGAAAGAACAATATATTTATCTCCTTCTTTAATAAGCCCCATAGCTATTCCAGCAACATGTTTCTTTATTGGAACTCCAGCATCCATTAATGCCATAGAACCGCCACAAACAGTTGCCATAGAGGAGGAGCCATTTGATTCTAAAATTTCTGAAACAACTCTTATTGTGTATGGAAATTCTTCTTCGGATGGAATAACTTTGCTTAAAGCTCTTTCAGCAAGATATCCATGACCAATTTCTCTTCTACCAGGAGCTTTTAAAAATCCTACTTCTCCAACTGAAAATGGAGGGAAATTGTAATGAACCATAAATCTTTTTGATTCTTCTTCTGTTACAAGAGAATCAATTATCTGTTCATCCTGACCTGTTCCAAGTGTAACAGTAACAAAAGCTTGAGTTTCTCCTCTGATAAATAATGCTGAACCATGATTTCTTTTAAATATTCCAACTTTACATTCAATATTTCTTATATCTTTAACTCCTCTTCCATCAATTCTTCTACCTTCTTTAACAATGAATTCCCTAACTCTATTATCAACAATCTCTTTAAAAATTGATGAAATATCCTTTTCATAGTTTTCCTGAATTTTTTCTTTAAGCTGTTTTAGGGCTTTTCTTCTTGACAGCTTTTCCTTTATGAATATTAACTTATCAATTTCAGGAAGATATTTAGATTTAATTTCTTCAATTAAGTTTTCATCTTTTTGGATGGGAGGTAACTCCATTTTTGGTTTCGCACATTTTTCAATTAATTTTTTTTGTATTTTAATAATTTCCTTTATCTTTTCATGAGCTATTTTCAATGCTTCAACAACTTTTTCTTCACTTACTTCGTTAGCTTCACCTTCAACCATTGTTATAGCATCTTCCCTTCCAGCAACAACAAAATTTAAATCAGCTTTCTCTTCGTCATCCATGGAAGGATTAATAACAAAATCATCTCCAAATAAACATACTCTAACTGCCCCAACAGGGCCTTCAAATGGAATTTCAGATAAACTTAAAGCTAAACTTGCTCCATTTAAAGCAAGAACATCAGGATTGTTATCTTCTTCTATTGCAAATACTGTTGCAATAACTTGAGTTTCAAATTTATAATTTTCTGGGAATAGTGGTCTAATTGAACGGTCTATTAATCTTGAAACCAATGTTTCATGGTCAGTTGCTTTACCTTCTCTTTTTATAAATCCTCCTGGAATTTTTCCTGCTGCAAAAGCTTTTTCAAGATAATTTACTGTTAATGGTAAAAAATCTAAATCTTCTTTTGGTTTATCATCATATACTGCAGTAACTAATACTGCTGTATCTCCACATTTAGCTAAAACAGAGCCATTGGCTTGTTTTGCAAGATATCCAGTCTGAAATTCAAATAATTTCCCCTCTACAATTCCACTTACTTCTTCCATTTAAGGTCCCCTTAATTATTTTCTTAAGTTTAATTCTTCAATTAATTTTTTATACCTGTCAACATCAATTCTTTTTAGATAATTTAAAAGTCTTCTTCTTTTACTTACAAGCATTAAAAGTCCTCTTCTTGAATGGTAATCATGCTTATGAACTTTAAAATGCTCAGTTAAATTATTAATTCTTTCTGTTAAAATTGCAATCTGGACTTCAGGGGAACCAGTATCTGTTTCATGTCTTTTAAATTTTTCAATAAGCTTTTTCTTTGTTTCTGGATCAATTGACACCTTATTCCCTCCTTTTAATTTTTTGGCTCGTAATTAGCATTATTTTTCTAAATTGTAAAGTTCTATATAAAAAATTGTGCCTATTTTTTCATCTGTTTCAAAGTAAAATTTGCCATTTAAGTAATCTTCAACAATAACCTTTGCAAGATAAAAATTAAAATTGGAATTAGTCTCTTTTTTAAAGATATCAAACTGGATTTCTAATGATAAAAATCTTTTAATATGAATTTTTATTACCTTTTTTTCATCATTACATATGATATTTAATAAAACTTTACTGTTTTCTGCATTAGGAATTCCTTTCACTATTATTTCAAGAACTGTTCTTAATAAATTCACATCTGTAATTATTTCACAATTTGAAGCATTTTTAGAAAGAGTTAATCTTTCAGGATAATATGCTATAAAATCAATCAAGAATTCTTTTAAATCTATTTTTTTAGGAAAAACTTTTAATTCATTATTTTCAGCTAAAATAATAAGCTTTTGAAGATTGATTTTATCAATAATTTCCTCAGAAATTGAAACAATGTTATCTATATAAACATTAAAACCTTTTTCATTTAAAAATACTTTTGCTGCGATTTTTATTTCAGAAATTTTTTCAATAATGTCAATAAAAAGGAGTTTCTGATACGTTTTTAAAGCTTTTTCATTTTCAATATCTTTAACTGTAAAAAGAAGATAATTTATTCCACCTATTTTTACTGGAGTGGTTTTAACTTTAAAAATAAAATTTTTATTATTTTTTGTAAGAATGTTACATTCTTCAACTTTTTCATCTCCTTGTAAAGCTGAATGAATAGCATTTGCAGCTCCACATAATTTGCAAAATTTTGAAGTGCCACAACCTCCTTCATTTACAGTAGAATACACACAGTTTAATATTTCTCCAGGTCTATAACCAAGAATATCTTCAACTTTTTTGCCTAAAAATTGAGAAAACTTATTGTTACAAAAAACAATTTGCCTAAATTTATTTAAAATTATAACAATTTCAGGAATTGCGTTAATTACTTCAATTTGAAGATTTGAAATAATATGTTTGTATTGTTTTAATACATCCTCTTTTGGTAATCTTTCAGCTGGTAAAAAGTAAGTCTTCATAAAAATTTTATATCACTAAAAAATTATATTTTCAATAAAAACTTGAAAAATGAAAAAATATTGATTAAATAGTTTTTATGTTTTTAATCTATGCAGGAGAAAGCTACGACATAGAAAAGGAAAAAAATGTTGAACTTTTTGGATTTAAGATAGATTTAATTCAAAATAAAAAAGGTCTTGCGGTTAGTAAATATTACATAGATAAAGATGATGATAGCAAATTTTATAAAGTTGTGGAATATAAATTTGAAGATGATACTGACCGGTGGTATAGAAGGATTTTTCAATTAACAAAAGAGGAATTTAAAGAAGAAGTAAAAGATATTCCAAAAGAGAATAAGATTTATTAGAATGAAAGCAAACTTAAATCCCATTGGCATTGGAAGTGTTCCATTTAATGATGTTAATTATGCAATTGATGTGATTCTAAAAAATTTTTCTGAAATTCCATATTGGCCTCAACTTCCAAAATTAAATAATCATGAAAACATGTATATTCAATTTTCAGAAGGTTTACCAGGAAGGGTAATTGATATTGAAAAAGGAATAATTTATGTAGATACTTCAAAAGCTAATTTAATTGAAGAAATTCAAGAATTTTATGAAAATTCTTTTAGTGAAGAAAAAATTGAATATTTTAAAATTTCAGAAAAGTATGCAAAAGGACTATATGAATTTAAAAAGAGAAAAATAAAAGCAGAAGTTGTAAAAGGTCATGTTACAGGGCCTGTAAGTTTCGGATTAACAGTTACAGATGAAAATAAAAAAAGTATAATTTACAACAATGAATTTAAAGATATAATCACAACACTTATTTCAAAAAAGGCAAAATGGCAGGAAAAATTTTTAAATGAAGATGAAATTAAAAAAATTATTATCTTTTTTGATGAACCTTATATGGTTTCTTATGGTTCAGCATTTTTTAATTTACCTGAAAATGAAATAATTGAAATTTTTAATTTATGTTTTAATGAGATTGAAGGAATAAGTGGAATTCATTGTTGTGGTAATACTGATTGGAGTTTAATTTTTAAAACTAGTGTTAAATTGATAAATTTTGATGCTTTTGGGTATCTTGACAATTTCCTTCTTTATACAAAACAAATTAAGGAATTTTTAAAAAATGGGAAATTTCTTGCATGGGGATTTGTTCCAACTGATGATGAAAAAATAAACCAAATAACAGTTGATGATTTAAAAAATTTATTTGATAAAGCTCTTAACACTTTACTTAAAGCAGGTTTGGAAAAAGAGCTTATTCTTGAAAATTCTTTTATTACACCAAGCTGTGGCACAGGTGTTATGAAACCTGAAAATGCTGAAAAAGTTTTTGAATTAACCAAAAGATTATCTTATGAATTAAAAGAAAATTATAAATTGATTTGAAAAAGCAAGAAATATTAATCTTTTTAATTGCAATATTTCTAATTTTTATCCGTTCTTATCTCTTTCTTTTACCAAAGAAAAAATTAAAATTTTTAAATAAAAAAGTAATTGAAATTAAAGGGGTTGTATCTAAAATTTATTCTAAAAGATTAATTTTAAATTGCAACTATCTAAAATTAAAAAATAATTATTACAAATTCAATAGAAAAATTTTAATATATTCAAATTCTGATTTATCAAGATATTTGGATAAAGGAGATTTTGTAATATTAAAAAAGGTTTATTTTAAAATTCCTGAAAATTATAAAATTCCAGGAAGCTTTAATTATGTAAATTATCTTCTTGGAAAGCAAATTCTTTTTACAGGTTTTTTACCGTCAGCTTATTCCATAAAATTATTAGAAAAGAGAAAAGTTACCTTTTTTGAAAGATATAGGAAGATTATAAAAGATAGAATTGAAAAAATTAATGTCTCAGAAAACATAAAAGCTTTACTTAGAGGAATAATTCTTGGAGATAAAAAAGATTTTTCACAAAATTTAAAAAACTTAATAAGAGAAAATGGAATTTCCCATCTATTTGTTATTTCAGGGCTTCATGTTTCAATTGTTTTTCTGTTTTTTCTCATTTTAATGAGAATTTTTTTTATAAAACTAAATTCATTTATTTTACCATTTATTGCAACTATCCCATTTTTAATTTTTTATGTATTAATAACTGGAAGTGGTTACCCTTCTATAAGAGCTCTTTTTTTAATAATTTTTGGTATATTTATAATTTTTGTAAAAAGAAAAAGAAATCCATTTAGAATTTTAATTTTCCTTTTGTTTATATTTTTTATAGCTAAACCATTTTCATTTTTCAACATTTCCCTTCAATTTTCATTTATAATTGTTTTTTCAATAATTTATTTCTATTCAAGATTAAAATTAAAAAGATGGTTTTTTATAACAATTATCTGTTTTCTTTCAAGTTTGCCTCTTTCTTTATACTATTTTAATGCAATATATCCAAAAGGAATTATTGTAAATCTTTTTGCCATTCCATTTTTTACATTTGGAATTATTCCATTAAGTGCTATTTACATATTCTTTCCTTTTAATATTTTATTAAAAATTCTTGCATTAAATTTTAGCATCTTTTTAAAAATTCTACAAAATTTACCAACTTTAAAACCTCTTTTTCTAATAAAACTAACTGGATTTGAAGTTTTTATCATTTATCTTATTTTTTATGTATTTTTGGAGATTTACTTCGGTAAAAAAGGAAAAGAAATTTTAATGATATTATTTTTGTGCTTTGTATTTTTTATAATAAGCTTTACGAAAAATCATTTATTAACAAATAAAATTGCAATTATTAAAACAAGAAAAACAAAAGCTATCGTTGTAAGTTACAAAGGGAGAAATATTTTAATTGATGGTGGGCAAAAAAATTTAATTTTGAGTTTTTTACTTTTTAAAAATATTCATAGATTAGATTGGCTAATTTTAACTAATTTTAAAAAAATTTTTCTTCCAAGTTCAGAATTTTTAATTTCAAATTTTAAAATATCAAATATATACTACCCTGAAAGATTTGGAAAGAATCTTCCAGGTTTTATAAAATTAAAAGGGAAAAATATCATTATTTTTAATAAGAAAATTAATTTAAGAAGGGTTAAAAACCAATATAACGAGATTAAAATTTATTGAAATTTAAATCTAAAACTGTTAAGAAATGGGAAATGGAAAAGTTTTTAGAATTAATCAGAAAAACTAAAAGATGGAATATAATTCTTCATAACAATCCTGACCCAGATTGCATTGGAGCATCATTTGCCTTACAATTTATTTTTAACAATTTTAAAATAAAATCAAAACTTTTTTATAATGGAATAATTGGAAGAGCAGAAAATAAAGAATTAGTTAGAGTTTTAAAAATAAATCTTTATCCTTTTTCAGAATTAAAATTAAATAGAAACTCAAATTTTGCTCTTATTGACAGTCAATTTGGCTCAAAAAATCAACCTTTAAATAAAAATTATATCCCTAAAATTATTATTGACCATCATCCTCCAAAAAAATCTTTGAAAAAAGTTGAATATGTAGATATAAGGCCTGAAATTGGAAGCACTTCAACAATTTTAACTGAATATTTAAAGAAATTAGAAATTATACCAAATAAAAGGGTTGCAACTGCACTATATTATGGAATAAAAACAGATACCGCTGGATTTACAAGAAACTTTACCCATAAAGATGAAGAAGCAATAAATTTTCTTCACGATTATGTGTGCTTTAAATATCTTGGTAAAATTGAGCATCCTCAATTAAATAAAAATTACTACAAAATGACTTGTGAAGCTTTAAATAGAACAGAATTTATTAAAAATGTTATAATTTCTGATGTTGGGAAAGCAGATTATCCAGATATTTGTGCAGAAATTGCAGATTATTTTGTAAGAATGAAAGGTATAAGCTGGGTGCTTGTTTTCAGTGAATTTGAAAATAACCTATATTTTTCAATTAGAACTCGTTCAAGATTAAAAATTGCTGGTAAAATTGCAATTTCCCTTACAAGAGGAATTGGAAGCGGGGGTGGACATAATACTTACGCTGCTGGAGTTATTCCATTTAAAGATGAGATTGAAAAAGAAGAAGTAAAACAGAAATTGAAAGAGAAATTTTTAAAAAAAGTATTAAAAAATAAATGAACATTGAGGAAAGGCCAACTTCATTAATAATTAAGCTCAATAATTTAAAAGAAAATTTAAAAATTGTTAAAAGGTTAATAAAAAGAAATACTAAAATTCTTGCTGTTGTTAAAGCGGATGCTTATGGGCATGGTATAAAACAAATTTCTAAATTTTTATATTCACTTGGAATTGGTCATTTTGGAGTTGCTACAACAGAAGAAGCTATTACAATATTAGAAAATCTTCCTCATGCAACAGTTTTAAATTTTGGAAAAATTTATAAAAAAGATATTGAAATTTCAAAAAGATTTAGAAATTACATTTTAACTTTTTCAAGTTTTGATTGCTTTAACTATATTTCAGAAAAAGATAGCATAAAAATTCATTTAAAAATTGATACAGGAATGGGGAGATGTGGTATATTTCCAGAAGAGATTAACTTTTTTCTTGAAAAGTTGAAATTATTTAAAAACATAAAATTTGAAGGAGTATATTCTCATTTTCCGAGTGCAGATGAGGATAAAAATTTTACTTTAATGCAGATTGAAAATTTTAAAAAGATTAAATCTCACTTAAATGTAGCAGGATTTAAAAATTTAATTTTTCATATATCAAATAGTGATGGAATAATTAATTTCCCAGAAGCAAACTTTGATATGGTGAGACCAGGAATTATGCTTTACGGTTCATATTGGGATGAAGGTAAAAGAAAAACATTAGGATTAAAACCTGTTATGAAGCTTGTTTCAAAAGTTGTTGATATAAAAATATTTAAAAAAGGGATGAGTGTAGGGTATAAAAGAAAATTTATAATTCCTGAAGACAATTACAAAACTGCTTTAATTCCAATTGGTTATGGTGATGGTTATACAAGGTTTTTTTCAAATTGCGGAGAAGTTTTAATAAATGGGAAAAAATGTAAAGTAATTGGTCTTGTGAGTATGGATTGGATTATTGTAGATGTTTCAAATTTGGATAATGTAAAAATTGGAGATGAGGTTATTTTTTTTGGAGATGAAGATGGGAAACTTTCTGTTGATTATATTGCACAAAAGATAGGCACAATTTCGTATGAAATTTTTTGTAATATTAATCACAGAGTAAAGAGAATTTATAAAAATTAAAGGAGGTTTTATGATTTTTTCAGAAAGGGTAAAAAATTTAAAACCATCTCCGACGCTTGAAGTAACAGCAAAAGCAAAAGAATTAAAAGCAAAAGGAGTTGATGTAATAAGTTTTGGTGCAGGAGAACCTGACTTTGATACTCCTGATAATATAAAACAGTCAGCTATTAAAGCTATAAAAGATGGAAAAACAAAATACACTCCAGCAGGAGGAATTTTAGAACTTAGAGAAGCTGTTGCAGAATGGTTTACAAGAGAATATTCTTGTGAATTTTCACCAGAGGAGATAATAATTTCCTGCGGTGCAAAGCATTCAATTTACAATGTTTTACAGGTTTTATTGAATGATGGAGATGAGGTAATAATTATTGCTCCTTATTGGGTATCTTATCCTTCAATGGTTGAACTTGCAGGAGGAAAACCTGTAATTGTAAATACCACATTTGAAGAGGAATTTAGAATTAATATTGAAAAACTCAATAGAGCAATAACTCCAAAAACAAAAGCAATTATTATAAATTCTCCATGTAATCCAACTGGAATGATGCTTTTAAAAGAGCAATATGAAAAATTGGCTGAAATTTTATTTAAAAGAAATATTTTTGTTATTTCAGATGATATTTATCATAAAATAGTTTTTGAAAGAGAATTTTGTAATATTTTGATGGCAGAAAAAAGTTTAAAAAGCAAAATTATAATTATTAATGGCGTATCCAAAACATATTCAATGACAGGTTGGAGAATTGGTTTTACAGGAGCAAATAGAGAAATAATAAATGCAATTGCAAAAATTCAAAGTCAATCTACATCAAATCCAACTTCAATTTCTCAGTATGCAGCATTAGAAGCTATTACAGGAGACCAAAGTTGTGTTGAAAAAATGAGAAAAACATTTATGGAAAGAAGAAAGATTACTGTGGAGAAAATTAACCAAATTGAAGGAATAAAATGTTTAAATCCTGATGGAACTTTTTATCTATTTCCTGAAATTTCAGAGATTTTAATAAATAGCAATATAAAAAATTCAGTGGAATTTTGCAAAAAACTTTTGGAGGATGAAAAAGTTGCAATTGTTCCTGGAAGCGCATTTGGATATGAAAATGCATTTAGGATGAGTTTTGCAATTTCAGAAGATTCAATATTAAAAGGAATAGAAAGAATTGAAAAATTTGTAAAAAACTTAACGTAAATGGAAAGCATTATAAATGGAAAAAAAATACTTATTGTTGATGATAGTGTAACTCAAAGAAAAAATTTAAAAAATATTTTTGAAAAGTATAATGCAAAAATTTATGAAGCTGAAAATGGAATTGAGGGTATAAAAAAAGCTTTTGAAGTATTTCCTGATATAATTATTTCAGATGTTGTAATGCCTGAAATGAATGGTTATGGGTTAAGTTTTCTATTAACTCATAATGAGTTCACTTCCCATATTCCAATAATTATCTTAACAAGCCAGGATGCTCAAATTGATAAATTTTGGGGAGAAAAATGTGGATGCAAAAAGTTTTTAGTAAAAGGATTAAATGAACAAACTCTTGTAAAAGAAGTTGAAGATGTTTTAAAAAATTTTGCTTTAAATGTTGATGAAAAAATAAAAAAAAAGTTAAAAAAAATAAATCCTCAATCTTTTTTACTTGATTTATTTGATGAAATTTTAAAAGAAAACGTTTTAAATGAGGAACTTTATAATTTACATGGTGAAATTGGTAATGAAGAAAATTTTATAAAAAAGGTTTTTTCCTTTTTTGAAATCCTTTACGATTATGTGGTTGCAGGTATTTATAAAGAAAATTTTAAAGAGAAATCTTTATATTTAAAAGTAAATTATCCATGCCCTCACACAATTAAAAATTACATTAAAGAAGACATCATTTCACTTACAAATAATCCAGAAATTTTAAATAATATAAATGTCAAAATTTTCAATAGCTTTAATTTAAAAAATCAAAATGATAATATTTCTCTTAATAAAACATCTTTTAAATTTTTTTATGAAAATTCATACAATTATGGAGTTTTTATCTATCATAAAAGAAAATCAAAATATCCAATTGTAAATGAAATTTTAAAAAAAAACTTAAACATTTTATTTAATGTGGAAAGATTGATAAATAAAGCGGTAATGTTATCAATAATTGATGGCTTAACAGGAGCATTTAATAGAAGATATTTAGAAGAGATTTTAGCAAAAGATTTTGAAAAATTTTTGCGATATA
>CAZQKL010000017.1:10227-25946 GCA_964593895.1 uncultured bacterium | reverse complement strand
TTCTAATTCTTTTTCCAGTAGCATTTGCTATTGCATTTGCAATTGCAGGATTTACAGCAACAAGTCCTATTTCTCCTATACCTTTTGCTCCAAAAGGACCGTGAGGGTCATTTGTTTCTATTAAAACAATTTCTATTGGGAAAGTGTCCATAAAAGTTGGAATTTTATAATCAAAAAAATCAGGATTCATTATTTTTCCTTTTTCAAGAATCATTTCTTCAAGAAGTGCCATTCCAATCCCTTGCATTATTCCACCATAAATTTGTCCTTTTAGCAAAATTGGATTTATAACTTTTCCTACATCATGTGCTGCAACATATTTTAATATTTTTACTTTCCCAGTTTCATTATCAACTTCAACTTCAGCTCCATGGCATGCAAAAACATATGTTTCACTCATATTCCCTTTTGGTGATTGAGGACTTATATAATCTGTATCTGGTTCAAAAAAATATGTTGTCATTATCATATCACCATCTTTATTCCCTCTAAAATGAATTCTCCTTAACATTTTATCAAGAGGAAAGTAATACTCTTTCTTTTCAGGATAATCTTTTAAAAATATAAATCTATCTTTAATATCAAGATTTTCAGGATTTTCTGTTAAATTAAGAAATTTTTCTTCAGCTTTATCTTTCAATTTTTTTAAAAGTTCTTTTTTCAAAAATTTAGTTGAATAATTTAATATTTTTTTCTTAGCTTCAATAGCGCATTTTACTGCTGCTTTACATGAAACATACATTTGCCTTGAAGCATGTGTTCCAACATCCCATGGACACACAGCAGTGTCATGTCTAATAATTGTTACATCTTCTGGATAAACTCCAAGGACTTCTGCAACAGCCTGAGAAAGAGAAGTTTCAGAACCTTGGCCTATTTCTGCTGCACCTGTAAAAATAGATACTTTGCCAAAATCATCAAGTTTAAGCATTATTCCATGACCATCTGATTTATAAATTCTTGCTGCTCCTCCCACGTGAATTAAAGCTGCAAGTCCAACTCCCCTATTTTTAGGTCTTTTTTTATTCCATTTAAGTTTTTCTTTAACCGCTTGAATACACTTTTTCATTCCACAAGAAGAAATTTTTAAGCCCATTGGTGTAACTTGATTTTCTTCATTAGCATTAATAAGTCTTAACTCAACTGGGTCAATATTTGCTTCTTTTGCAAGTTCATCAATATTAGATTCAATTGCAAAAGTTGCTTGAGGATTGCCATATCCTCGAAATGCTTGTGCGTAAATGTTGTTTGTATATACACAAGTAGCTTTAAAATAAATTGCAGGAACTTTGTATAATGAGCTCATAGGGACAAACATTACAGAAGGGGTTGTTGCTCCCCAGGATGTGTATGCACCATTATCAAGTAAAGCCCTTGCTTCTCTAAATGTTAATTTGCCATTTTCATCACACCCTTGTGTAATTTCAATTATTGTTGGTTGTCTTGGAACCATACCGATAAATTCTTCTTCTCTTGAAAAAATAATTTTTACAGGTCTTTTTGTCATATACGCTAAAATAATTGCTATAAAATCATGACAATGAGTATCAAGTTTATTCCCAAATGCTCCTCCAATTGTGGGTACAATAACCCTTACTTTTTTGTCTCCAAGACCAAGTGCTTTCATTAAATCGTAAAAATCAGCTTGAGCTAAAAAAGGAATTTGAGTTGGAAGCCAAACTGTTAAATTATTATAAGTATCAAATTCAGCAATAATTCCTGCTGTTCCCATACAGCAATGATGAACCCATGTTGTTCGGTATGTGCTTTTTACCATATATTTTGTCTTTTTTTTCCATTCATCTAAATTACCATGAGAAATCTCCCAATTTAATGGCAATACATTTGTATTGAACTTTTCATCATGAATTATTGGAGCATCCTCTTTCATAGCTTCTTCAGGAGAGAAAACTGCAGGCAATGGCTCGTATTCAACTTTAATTAAATCAATAGCTTCTTGAGCTATTTCTTCTGAAATTGCAGCAACTGCTGCAACTTCATCCTTAAAATTCCTAACTTTATCGTATTTAATTACAGGATTATCTTTCATAAATCCTATTGAAAAATTTTTTGCTGGATTAGTATCTCTTGTTAGAATAGCTTTTACACCAGGAAGTTTTTTTGCTTTTGAAATATCTATATTTACGATTTTTGCATGAGCATATTCACTTCTTTTTATTTTTGCATATAACATATTTTTTCTTTTTAAATCATGGATATATTGAGCTTCTCCCAATATTTTTTCAGGAGCATCAAACTTTGGTATAGGTTTTCCTATAAATTTATAATTACTCATGATAACTCCCTTTTATTTTTTGTTTTTTAATTTTCAAATAGAGATTTTACAGCATCAATAATTTGAATATAACCTGTGCACCTACATAAATTTCCAGAGAGTGCCCTTTTTATATCGTCCTCAGAAACTTTTTTGTTGTTTTTATTTTCATCATAAAAATATTTTGCGCTCATCACCATTCCAGGAGTGCAAAATCCACATTGAACCGCCCCAGCTTCCATAAATGATTTTAAAATTTTATTAAATTCAGGTAATGTTTTTAAGCCTTCAATTGTGATAACTTCTTTTCCTTCAACTTCCATTGCTGGGAATAAACATGAATTGACAGTTTTCCCATCAACAATTACTGTACATGCTCCACACTCTCCTATTCCACACCCTTCTTTTACACCAGTTAAGCCCAGTTCTTTTCTTAAAAGGTCTATTAGCATCATATCTTCTTTAATTGTAACTTCAACTTCATCTCCATTTAATATAAATTTAATTGTTTTCATTTTTTACCTCATGTTCTTAAATCTTCTGTAACAAATAATTCCAACTCTTTTTATATATGCTTTTACTATTTCTCTTTTATGCCAGGCTTTTCCCCTAATATCATCTATTGGAGAGCATTCTTCTTTAGCAATTTCTCCAGCTTGAGCCAAAATCTCCTCTGAAAATTTTTTTCCAATAAGAAATTTTTCTGTGTCTTCAGCCCTTATTGGAGTAGGTGCAACAGTTGTTAAACCTATTTTAATATCTTCAATAATCTCATTTTCTCCAAATGTTATATTCATAGCAACTCCGGCATTTGCAAGGTCCATTGCATTTCTTTTCATAAATTTCTTGTAAGCTGAACCTGAAAATTTTTCAGGCTTTGTAAGAATAAATCCTTTTACAATTTCTTCATCTCCGAGAAATACAAGCTTTGGACCTTTAAAAAATTCTTCCAGTGGCAATATCCTTTCTTTTTGTTCTTCTGTAATTATTACCACTTTTGTATTATAAATCAAAAGTGGACTAGCAGTATCTGCTCCTGGGGAAGCATTAACAATATTTCCTCCAATTGTAGCAACATTTCTAATTTGAACTGAAGCCATATCTATGAGTGCATCATATAATGCTGGATAATATTTCCTTATTATATTATTTTTTTCAAGTTCTCTTAATGTTACACCTGCTCCAATAAAGGTTTGATTTTCATTGTCATCAATACCTTTTAACTCTTCTATGTTTCTAAGTGAAATTAAAACATCAGGGGAGATTAATCTTTTTTTTATATACACAAAAATATCAGTTCCACCAGCTACATATTTTGAATTTTTGTATTCTTTTTTTAAAAAAATTGCCTCTCCTATACTTTCAGGTTTAAAATATCTATAACTCATACTTTTTCTCCCAAATAAAATAAAAAAGGCGGGAAAACCTCCCGCCTAAAAATTTTTATTTAACCAATTTCCATTTTCCATTAACTACTTTAACCATTACAACATCATCAAGACCAAGTCCATTATGGTCCTTTGGAGTAATTTTATAAATTCCACTAATCCCAACATAACCATAGGTTTTATTTTCAAGATAATCTCTTATTTTTTCTCTATCGCACCCAACATGTTTTAAAGCCTCTAATACAAGATAAGCAGCATCAACACCATAAGCAACCATAGTTCCTGGGTAGTATCCATATTTTTCTTTAAAAATTTTTACAAAGTGTAAAATCTTTTTCTTTTGTGGGTCTGAATCTGGAAGCTGATCAGCAACATAAATTTTTGTTGCAGGCATTAAAACTCCTTCAGCTGCATCTCCTGCTACTTTAAGAAAAATTGGGTCACATTGACCATGGCATTCAAATAGAGGTTGTTTTAATCCAAGTCTCTTTTTATTTTTAGCAATTATTCCACCAGCAGGTCCTATTGTCCAGGCAATTATTGCATCTGGATGTTTTTCATTCGCTTTTACAAGTTGAGTTGTCATATCAACGTCTTTTCTGTGGAAACTTTCAGAAGCAACTAATTTTAATCCATATTTTGGAGCAAGTTTTTTAGCTACTCTCAATCCGTCTCTTCCAAAACCATCAGCTGAGTATAGAAAAGCAAAAGTTTTTAAACCATGATTTTTCATGTATTGAAAAATCTTTCCAAGAGCAACAGAACTCCTATATGGGGATTTAAAAACATACTTTACAGGAGGTTTATCAATTATAATATCACTACCAGCATGCATGAATGTTGGAACATGCATTTTGTTCACATAAGGTTTAATTGCCATTCCAGAACCTGTTGTAGTAGGTCCAATAATTACGCAAACTTTATCTTTTTCAACAAGTTTTTTTGCTCCAAGTAGTGCTTTTGTAGGATTAGTTTGAGTATCTACTTCAATTAACTCAATCTTTTTCCCATTAATTCCTCCATGAGCATTTGCTTCTTCAAAAATTAATTTGCATGCTTGTTTTTGAGCAATTCCAATGTGAGCAGCAGGCCCAGTTAAAGCAAATAATCCTCCAACCTTAATTACACCACCTGCAAATAATGCTCCTGTAAAACATAAAATTGTTCCTAAAACTAATAACAATCTTTTCATGTGTTCCCCTCCTTATTAAAAATTTAAATACCTCTATTATCAAAAATTCTTTTAGTCTTTCTTTCAGACCTTGGTAAACTTCTATAATCAACTATTTCCACAATGGCATTTACAAGAAGTCTTTTTTTTATTTCAAAATTAATCTCCCTTGCCAGTTTGTAATCTTGAGATTTGTCGCCATCTTCTGCTCTTTCAACTTTTAAAATCATATAATCTTTTCCATCATCTCTTCTTTCTAAAATAACCTGATATTCACTTCCTATTCCTTTAATTTGAGATAGGATTGTATCAATAGATGATGGATAAATGTTTACACCCCTAAATATAAACATATCATCACTTCTTCCAAGAATTTTATCATGTCTTGGCAAAAAACAACCGCATGGACATTCTTCCCCTTCAATCAGCCTTGTTAAATCCCTTGACCGATACCTTACCAAAGGTGCTGCTTCTTTCCATAAAGTTGTATAAACCATTTCACCTACTTCCCCAGGTGGAACAGGTTTTAATGTTTGAGGATCAATAATTTCAAGAATATAAAAATCAGCCCAATAATGAATGCCAGTATGGTATTTACAATCAAGTCCAGTCCCAGGACCATACAATTCTGTCATCCCAGGTATATCAAAAATATCTTCAACTCCTGTTAATTCTTTTATGTTTCTAATTATTGCATCTGATGTTCTTTCTGAACCAAGAATTATCTTTTTTAAATTTATTTTATTTTTAACTCCTCTTCTTTTTATCTCTTCTGCCATAAGAAGAGCCATTGAGGCTGTGCAACACATGACAGTTGATTGAAAATCAATTAAAAATTCAATTTGCATATCAAGATTGCCAGGGCCTGTGGGAATTGCCATAGCACCATATCTTTCACATGCTAATTGAAAACCAACTCCTGCAGTCCAGACACCATATCCTACACATATTTGAACTCTATCTTCAGGTGTAAGTTCTGCCATTTCATAGCATCTACAAAACATATACATCCAGTCTTCTATATCTTTTTGAGTATAACATAATATTTTTCTTTTCCCTGTTGTTCCACTTGAAGCATGAATACGCACAATATCTTTAAAATCAACACTTCTTAATGGGAAAGGATATCCTGCTCTTAAATCGTCTGCTGTTGTAAATGGTAATTTTTGAATATCTTCAAGGGATTTAATATCTTCAGGTTTAACTCCAGCTTCATCAAATTTTTTTCTGTAAAATTCTGAATTATTATATGCATGAGTAACAGTCCATTTTAATCTTTCAAGTTGAAGTTTTTTTAATTCTTCCATGTTATTGACTTTTGGAGGGAATCTTTTTAACATTTTTAATTACCTCTAAGTTTTTTTGTTTCTTCATAATCAATTTCAAAAGTTTCTGGATTGATTACAACTCCATAATCTTCTTTAGCCTTTTCAATTGAAACAAACCCGTTTTTAACATCGTATAGAACTGCCGACAAATCTCTTTTTAATGGGTCACCCCATCCACCGCCACCTCCCGCTTCTTGATAATAGATTGTCCCTTTTGGGACATTTTCAATTAAATCTTTAGATTTACATTTATAAACTTTACCATCAGGATAATACAGTTCTATTTTATTTAATGTGCCAGGTTTCCCCCCATGAACTCCAAAAGCTGGTTCAACATCACCATCTCCAAAAACAACTACTTTAGTGTTTTCACTTCCAATAATAAATTTCGTTATAACTCCAACACCACCTCTCCATTGACCAGCTCCTCCTGAATCTGTCCAATATTCATGTTTTAGTAACAAGTGAGGTGTTTGATGTTCAAACATTTCATAATCTTGATCTAAAACTCCACCAGATGCATCTATCATTCCAATATGGTCATATCCATCGCAACCTTTTATTGCTCCAGAACCACCTTTTAATCCCATAAAACATATATCAACATAAGGTTCATTTTTTCTCGGATCAATTCCAGTAGTCAAGGAGCAAAGAAGTTCATTCCATTCTGCAGTAACTCTTTCTGGCATTACAGGTGATAAAGCTCTCATTATTGCATCAGCATTATTTGGGCATAAATGATTTCCATATGTTGTAGCAGCAGGATATTTAGCATTTAATATTGTTCCTTCTGGAATTATTATCTTTATTGGTCTTACCATTCCATCATTATGAGGAATATCAGGATTTATCATCTGCAAAAAAGTTAAAATTGTAGCAGATGCACTTGAGGTAAATGTTCCATTAACAAATCCTGGAGTTTGTGGGTCAGTATCAGAATAATCAAATGTAATTTTTGTATCTTCAACAGTTATTTTAACTCTAATTGTATATGAACTTCCTTCAGTAATCCCATCATAATATCCTTTTGCTTCTCCATAATAAACCCCATTTGGGATAGTTCTTATTTCATTTTCCATCATTTTCTGGGTAGAATCAAAAAGATATTCTTTATGAGCTTCAAAAACATCAACCCCATATCTTTCTATCAATTTTAAAAATTCTCTTTCTCCAACAACGCAACTTCCAATTTGAGCTTTCATATCCTCTTCAACTATTTTTAACCTAATATTTGAAAAAATTAAATTCCAAACATCTTTTCTCAATTTCCCTTTTTCATAAACTTTTATAGGAGGAATTCTTAATGCTTCCTGCCATACCTCACGGGCATTTGGATTATATCCTCCTTGAACTCACCCTCCAATATCAGCTTGATGTCCTTTACATGCAGCCCAGCCTACAAGTTCATCTTTGTAAAATATCGGTTTATATACAGCAACATCATTATTTTGATTACCCATTGAGAATACATCATTATGAAAGATAACATCGCCAGGATAAATTTCATCTCCAAAATAGTTCACAATATATTCACAAACAGGTGCAAGAGAAAATGCAAGAATAGGAAGGTTTTCTGTTTGTTCAAGCATTTTCCCGTTTCTATCGTAGAGACCTGTTACAAAATCTCTTGCTTCACATAAAATTGGACTTCGTGTAGTTTTTTCAAGAGCAATACTCATCTCATTTGTAATTGCTTTCAGTCTTTTTCTTAAAATTGAAACTAAAACCTTATCTATTTTCATACTTTCCTCCAAGAATGTTAATTCAATATTCTATCTTTAACTTCATTTTCTCTTTCTTTTAGGTAAAGTGTATAATTACCATAGCAATCTACAAGCACATTATATTCTGGAGTTACAAATGTGGTTGTATTATCCTGTTCTAATATTGCAGGCCCTTCAATTTTATTTCCAAATTCAAGTTTCATTGCGTCAAAAACATTAACTTCTTTAAATTCTTTTTCTGATGGAAGAAAAACTTTTCTTGTTCTTTTAAAAGCCTTTTCTGGATTTTCTCCTTTATATTCCATTTTTAAAAATTTTGGTTTTTCTGTTTTTCCTATAGCAATTAAACGTAAATTTATAATTTCAATAGGTGTTCCTTCATCTTCAAGAGAATACCCAAAAAGGTTGTTATGAGCTGGATGAAATTTTTTAGCTATATTATCCCAATTTGCATTGAAAATATCTTCTTCACTTACTTCAATTGTTACCTCATGATACTGTCTTACATATCTTAAATCTAATTGATAGATAAATTGCATTCTATTTTCAGAAATACCTTCTGATTTTAATAGTTTCTCCCCTTCATGTTTCATCTGTTTAAAATAATTAATAAATTTATCTTTATCAGCTAAATCTAATCGTGTTATATATGATTGCACAAAATCATGTTTTAAATCTGACATTAACATTCCAGCAGCACATAAAATAGAGGATTCTCTTGGGACAATAATTACTGGAATTTCAAGTTCTTTTGCTATCATACAAGCGTGATTGGGACCAGCTCCTCCAGCAATTATTAAAGGAAGGTCCCTTGGATCTACTCCTTCTTTAACAGCAACTTCTCTAACTGCAGAAGCCATGTTAACATTTATAACATTATACATACCTGAAGCTGCTTCAAATAAATCGTATTTTAAAGGTTTTGCAATTTTTTCAATAATTGCCTTTTCAGCTTTAGATTTGTTTAATTTAATTCTGCCACCAGCAAAATAATCAGGATCAAGATAACCTAATATTAAATCAGCATCTGTACATGTTGGTTCTTCCCCTCCGAGGTCATAACATACTGGCCCGGGCTTTGACCCTGCACTCTGAGGCCCCATTCTTAAAAGGCCTCCTTCATCAATCCAGCCAATGCTACCACCTCCAGCACCTATTGTAACAACATTAAGCATTGGTAAGGCAATTCTAAGTCTATTAATTTCTCCTGTTGTGGTGGTTGTTGGTTTATTATTTTTTACTACTGAAGCATCAAAGCTTGTCCCTCCCATATCGCATATAATACAGCTTGTATATTTTTGAGCATTTGCATAAAAAGTTCCTGCAACAGGCCCACCTGCTGGTCCAGAAAGAAGAGTTACAGAAGCTCTTTTCATTGCATTTTCAGGAGAAACTACTCCACCGTTTGATGCCATTATTAATAAAATCCCTTTGAAATTATTATCTGAAAGCTTTCTCATTAATGCTTTTAAATATCTTTCAAGAATAGGTCCAACATAGGAATTTAAACATGTTGTTGAAACTCTGTCGTAAAATCTTACTGAAGGTAAAAGTTCTGATGAAACTGTAATATAAGCATCAGGTAAAATATCTTTAACAAGTTGAGCTACCTTTTTTTCATGAGTATCATTTGCATACGAATGCATAAAACAGATGGCAACCGCTTTAACATTTTCTTTTTTTAATTTATTAATTTGTGATTTTGCCTGATTTTCATCAAGGGGAGTAATTATTTTTCCGCTGTAATCTATTCTTTCTTTTATTGGCAATCTTAAATATCTTTCTACAACAGGACGAGCATTTTTATATCTATTATTGTACTGCTCTTCTCTTATTCCTCTCCTCATTTCAAGAGCATCTCTAACTCCTTCTGTTGTTAAAAGGCCTGTTTTTACACCAGTATAGGTTAAAGTTGCATTAGTTGTAACAGTTGTTCCATGAACAATTACATCCACTTGAGGTAGAAATTCATTTATTTTTAAATTTCTTTTCTTAGCCATCTCTTCAATGCCTTTCATCGTTGCAATTGAAGGGTCATCAGGAGTTGATAAAACTTTATAAATTTCATTTTGACCTTCAGGTGTAGTTAAAAGAAAATCTGTAAATGTCCCACCAACATCAATTCCAATTTTATATCCCATTACTTGCCCCCTTTATAATTAAAAAATTCTTGGTTCATTAAATTCACCAAACACTTCTCTGAAAACATCAGCCATTTCACCAACAGTTGCATAAGCTTTACAGCACTGGACAAGATAAGGCATAACATTTTCACCTTTTTCAGTAGCTTTTTTTAATTCTTTTAAAGTTTCATTAACTTTTTTATTATCTCTTGTTCGTTTAAGTTCCTTTAATTCTTTTATTTTCTTTTCTGCTGCTTTCTCATCATATTCATGAAGTTTAACTTCTTGAGCTTCCTCTTCCATTCTGTATTTGTTAACCCCAATTTTTATATATTCTCCTTTTTCAATCCCTTTTTGATATTCATATGCTTGACGGGCAAGTTTCGCTTGAATATATCCATCTTCTATTGCTTTTAAAATTCCTCCATAATCTTCAATCTCCTGCATTTCTTCTAAAATTTTATCTTCCATCTGTTTTGTTATAGTTTCAATAAAATAAGAACCTGCAAGCGGATCAACTGTATCTCTAAGTCCAACTTCATCCATAAGAATTTGAAGAGTTCTTAAAGAAATTAAAGCAGATTCTGGTGTTGGTATTGTGTATGCTTCATCGTAAGAACATAGTGCAGTTGTTTGAGCGCCACCTAATGCTGCTGCAAGTGCATAATAAGCTCCTCTAACAATATTGTTCATAGGTTGTTCTTTTGTAAGACCAGAACCTCCTCCTCCAAATAATCCTCTTAGAAACAAAACTTTTTTACTTTTTTTGCCAGCACCATATTTTTCTTTTAAATTTTTTGCCCAAAGTTTTCTTGCTGCTCTAAATTTTGCTACAGTTTCCCATAAATTACCATAAATATTAAAATTAAAAGTAATTCTTCCAGCAAAATCATCTATATCAAGACCTCTTTTTAAAACTTCATCAATATAAACATTTGCAATTAAAATTGCATAAGCAATTTCTTGAGCAGGAGTTGCACCAGATTCTCTAATATGATAACCACACACGCTTACAGGATTGCATTTAGGCATTACTTTTACAGAATACTCAATTGTATCTCCAATTAATTTAACAGAAGGTCTTGGTGGATAAATCCAAGCACCTCTGCCAATAATTTCTTTTAATATATCATTTTGAGGAGTTGCACTTATAACTTTTTTATCATATCCAAATTTTTCAGCAGTTGCTTCAAACATTGCTAATATTATTGATGCGACAGCATTAATTGTAAGTCCAACTCCAATTTTATCAAGAGGAATATCTTTAAATGCTATTTCAAAATCTTTTATTGTATCAACAGCCATTCCAACTCTTCCTACTTCACCTTCTGCTCTCGGGTCATCTGAATCTAATCCCATTTGGGTTGGAAGGTCAAAAGCAACATTCAGTCCAGTTTGTCCTTGAGATATTAATAGCTTAAATCTTTTATTTGTTTGTTCAGGAGTTCCAAACCCAGAGTACTGTCTCATAGTCCAAGCTCTTGTCCTATATCCTTGAGGATGAATCCCCCTTGTAAAAGGATATTCTCCTGGGTCATTTAAATCTTTTTCATAATTAAAACCTATTTCTTCTAAATCTTTTGGGGTATATACTGGTTTAACCTTTATGCCTGAAAGGTATTCAACCTCCAATATTCTATCTTTTTCATCTCTAATATATTTAGCTACTCCCATCTTTTCCTCCACATGTCTCTTTAAGAAAGTTTACAGTTGCTTCTAATGGAGTTCCACCAGGGAATACCCCTTTTATTCCAATTTCTTTTAGTTTTGGAATATCTTTTTCTGGAATTACTCCTCCGATAAATACAACTATATCTTCTGCACCTTTTTCTTTTAATTTTTCCATTATTTTTTTTGCATAATATAGATGTGCTCCAGAATATATACTTAATCCTATTGCATCTACATCCTCTTGAAGAGCTATATTTACTATTTCATCAATTGTTTTATGTAATCCAGTATAAATTACCTCCATTCCAGCTTCTTTTAATGCATGACATACAATTTTAGCACCTTTGTCATGACCATCAAGCCCAGGTTTTCCAATTAAAACTCTGATTTTTTTACTCATTTTTCTCCTCATTAAATTTAAATTCACCGTCAATAATTTCAGTTAAAACACCACACATTTCTTTTGGATGATTTATAAAGGCATATCTATTTCCAAAAAGTTCCCTTGGTTTTTCATCAATTAATTTATACCCTTTTGCTTTTAATTCTTTTATTTTTTCTTCAACATCATCAACTTTATAAGATATTAAAAACACACCCTCTCCATTTTTCTTTATAAATTTTGCAACTTCCCCATCTGGGGAGGTTGATTCCATAAGTTCTAAAGCAGTATCTCCTATATAATATCTTGCTACTTTTATTTTTTCACTCTCAGCAATATATTCACAAAAAAGTTCAAGACCAAGCACATCTTCATAAATTTTTTTTGCTTTTTCTAAATCTTTTACCGCAATACATATATGGTCAATTTTTTGAGCTTTCATTTTTCTTTTTCTCCTCAAGTGCTTTCAAAATTTTATCAGGAGTTATTGGAAAATCTTTAATCCATACACCAATTGCATCATAAATAGCATTGGCAATTGCCTGAAATGAATTCATTGAGCCAAATAATCCTGCTTCTTTTGCTCCAAAAGGTCCTTTAGGGTCATTTGTGATTACAACATCAGCATAAACATTTTCAGGAACATCTAAGGAAGTTGGAATTTTATATTCAAGAAAATTTGGATTTAAGCATTTTCCATCTTTAAATATATGCTCTTCTTTTAATGTGCTTCCAACACCTCCTGATACAATTGAGCCTTCATATTGACCTTGAACTGCTTTTATATTTATTGGAAATCCACAATCATGAATTCCCACAGCATTAATAATTTTTACTTCTCCAGTTTCCGTATCCACCTCAACTTCAACTGCATTTGCTCCAAAGCTGAAAGTTGTTGCCTGCTGTCCCATTGGATTTTTTACCCATTCTCTATCATGACTTACTTCTGGCATATAATGTCCTCTTCCCATAACATGTCTATTTTCAATTAAACCTTTTCTAATTACTTTATGTAATGGCACTTTTTTAGATTTATCTTTTTTGGAAAAAACTATTTTATTTTCTATATCAAGTTCTTCCTTTGAGCAATTCAACATTTCAGAAGCAAGAGTTAAAATTTGCTCTTTTGCATCTTCGCAAGCTTTTTTCACTGCATTTCCTGATACTAAAACCGCTGCTTGAGAATACGCTCCAACATCAAGAGTTGTAACCTCTGTATCTCCCGCTACAATGTGAATTTCTTCTGGAGGAACTCCTAAAACTTCAGAAGCAATTTGAACCATTGCATGATAATTACCCTGTCCATTATCAATAACTCCAGTAATTATTGTTGGATAACCATCTTCATTGAATTTAACAAAACAACTTGAGCCTCCTCTAATTCCCATTGGGAAACCGCACATCATTCCATTTGCTCCGATACCTACACCCTTTCCGAAAGGAAGTTTGCCTCTTTTTTTATTCCATTCAATTTTTTCTGCTGCTTTTTTTATTGCTTCTTTTAACCCACAGCTGTAAACTTTTGATTTTGTAGCTTGAATATCTCCTGGATTTAGAGCATTTCTGAGTCTTATTTCCACTGGGTCTATTCCTAATTCCTCAGCAATCATATCAAGTTGCATCCCAAGACCACCTAAAAAAGCCCTTCCATGGCAGCGATACATTCCACGAATTGGCTTATTTGTATAAACTCTGTAGCTGTTTAATCTAACATTTTCCAATTTATATGTTTCTTCCCAAACTAAAAATGGAACACTTGCAGCTATTGGACCTGTTGAGGAATATGCTCCACCATCCATAATTACCTTTATATCTTGAGCTAAAATTTTCCCATTTTTATCAACTCCTGTTTTTGCATACATTACCATTGAATGAACTTGTCTTGTGCAAATCATACTTTCTTCACGAGAATATACAATTTTTACTGGTCGTCTCGCTTTTATAGATAATAATGCGGTTATAAAATCTAATGGGAAAATATCAGACCTACCACCAAAAGCACCACCAATTGTAGGTCTTCTAACAATTACCTTATTTAATGGGATATGTAAAAGATTAGATAAAGCTTTAGCTTTTGTATGGGGAGAAGCATTTGGCATCCAAATTTCAATAGAACCATCTGAATGATAATTTGCAACTACCGCATAAGGTTCAAGCATCCCATATCCTTCATCTTTTGATGTAAATTTATCTTCTCTTATTAAATATGCTTTTTTAAAAGCTCCTTCTACATCTCCAACTTCAATTTTAACATGAATATTTATATTATTTGGATGGTCTTCATGAATTAATGGCGCAGAATCTTTCATTGCTTCTTCAGCATCAAAAACTGCAGGAAGAGGTTCATATTCTACTTTTATTAATTCAAGGGCCTCAAGAGCTGTCTCTTCATCTACTGCTGCAACAGCTGCAACTTCTTCACCTATAAATCTTACTTTGTCAGACGCAATTAATTGATGGTCTCTTGTGTATTTAAAAACTCCCCATTTTTCTCCAAATGTGTCATCTCTTGTAATTACCGCTTTTACTCCAGGAAGTTTTTTGGCTTTTGAAGTATCAATGTTTAATATTTTTGCATGAGCATAGGGACTGTGTAATACTTTTCCAACAAGCATATTTGGAAGAGAAATATCTGCGGTATATATTGCTTCTCCTGTAACTTTTTGAGGAGTATCAATTCTTGGGATACCCTTTCCAAGAATTTTATATTCACCCATAAGAATTACTCCTTTTTATTATTTTTTAAACATAATTTCACTTGCTTCTTTTATTGCGGAAATTATTTTTACATAACCAGTACATCTACATAAATTGCCAGAAATTATCTCTCTTGCTTCTTCTTTTGAAACAGGTCTTTTAACTTTATTTAAATATGAAAGAGTACTCATAATCATTCCAGGGGTGCAAAATCCACATTGAACCGCATGGTTTTTAACAAAAGATTCTTGAATTGGATGTAATTTCCCATTTTTAGCAATTCCTTCTATTGTTTGAATTTTTTTATGTTCAACTTCAACAGCAAGAGTTAAACAAGATTTAACTGCTTTACCATCAATTATTACTGTGCATGCTCCACAAGAGCCATCATCACATCCACATTTAGTCCCTGTTAGACCAAGATTTTCTCTTAAAACCTCAAGCAAAGTTTGATTTGGATATACTTCAAGCTCATAAATATCATCGTTAATATCAAGCACTATTTTCTTTTTTTCCATTTTATAACTCCGTAAAACATTTTTTAATTAATATTGACGCAATTTTCTTTCTATAATATGGTGTAGATGAATAATTATTTACTGGATGAATTTCATTTGAAACAATAGTGCAAATTTCTTCTAAATCATTATTCTTGAAATTGAAAACCATTGGTTTAGATTCCACTGCACCAACAACAATTTTTATATTATCATTATTTTTTGCTACAGCGACAGAACATGACGCAAAATCAATAGATTTTCTTAATCTGAATTTTTTAAATTTTGATTTTATTTTTGAAACATTTTCAATAATTATTTCTTTAACATATTCTCCTTGTTTTAAAATATTTGGCTTTTTCCCTTTGCCAGTATAGAAATTTTCTAAATCAATTATTTTTTCTTCATCTAATTCATTTACTATTTTTATTTTAGCACTATTTGCTATTAAAATTATAGGAAT
>CAZQKL010000017.1:0-10217 GCA_964593895.1 uncultured bacterium | reverse complement strand
ATACAGCATAGCATCTTTTACCATTTTTTATAGCATTACACTTAACACCTCCAAATTTAAAACATTTATCTAAATTTCTTCTCCATTCATAGCTTTGGTTGAAATAAAAACATCTTGTATCAAGACATATATTTCCCCCAATTGTAGCGGTATTTCTAATCTGTGGCATTGCTACTTCTTTAGCAGTTTCAGATAAAGTAGGGAAAATTTCATTTATAACATTTGATTCAATAATTTCTATTAACTTTGTCAATGCTCCAATTTTTAAAGTATCACTATTTTTTTCATAATTAATAAAAGAATATTCCTTTATGTCAGAAAGGCTTATCAAATACTTAGGCATATAAACCCTTTTTTTTAATTCAGGGATAATTCCAGTTCCTCCAGAAATAAACATAGAGTTTTTAAAATATTTTTTCCTTAACAATAGAAGCTCTTCTTCATTTGCTGGTTTAATAATTTCCAAGGGAGGGAGTTTTAGCATTGTGTCCTCCATTTATGTATACATGTAATTTTTACTTTCTCATATAAAATATAATTTTTTTTGTCAATAATTTTTTTAAAAAAATGTTATAATGATAAAAATGTATAAAATCAAACAAAAAATTTTTGCAAATCCCAAATAATTAATAAATTAAACAAAAATTTTAAAAATTTCTTGACTGTTAAAATTTTTTATATTATGTATGCATAAAAAAAGTAAAAGGTAAAGAAAATGGACGATTTACAGCTTTTTAAAAATATAACAGTATTAAGTTTAGAACAGGCAATAGTTGTGCCATTTTTTACATACAAAATGGTGCTTGAGGGTGCTAATGTAATTCGGATTGAAAATCCAAAAAGACATGATCCAAATAGACTTGTGGGAGAAAATATTTTAAATGAATATGGTATGAATACATATTATTTAACGATAAATGCTGGGAAAAAAGCAATAACTTTAGATTTAAAAAGTGAAAAAGGGAAAAAAATTCTATATAAATTAATTGAAAAATTGGAAGTTGATATATTTGTTACAAATCAGCTTCCAAGAAATTACAAAAAATTAGGAATAGATTATGAAACTTTACGAAAAATAAAGCCTGATATTATATGGATAGGAGTTACTGGTTTTGGACCAGAAAGTAATGAAGGAGCATATGACCCAATTTTGCAAGCAAGAGCAGGCCTAATGGATGTAACAGGTGAACCTGATGGACCTCCACAAGTTTTAGGTGTGCCTTTACCAGATATGGGAAGCAGTGAAATGGTTTTTGGATTAACTATGAAAGCACTTTATAAAAGAGCTGTTACAGGTAAAGGCTCAAAGATTGATTTTTCAATGTTTGAAAGTTCTGTTAGCTGGCATGCTATAAATATTCCAATGGTTGCATCATTTAACAAAGATATTACCAGAAGAGGAAATACTCATGAGTTTTTTGCTCCAGTTTCTGTTTATAAAACCAAAGATGGATACATTTATATTGCAATTGGAAATAATAGACAATGGGAAGATTTTGTTAAATTACCAGGTTTTTCATCATTAGATAAAGATGAATACAAATTAAATGAGGGAAGAATAAAGGATGTTGAAAATTTAAATAGAAAGATTGAAGAAATAACCAAAAAATACTCAACTGATGAACTTCTTGAAATGTTAAGAAAAATTACAGTCCCTGCGTCAAAAATTAATAAAGTTAAAGATTTATTGCAGGACCCTTATTTAAAAGGGAAATTTTTATTTACTGAAGATAAAAAAAGTGGTTTAAAAATAACCTTATGTCCTCCAGGACATTTTACAGACTATTTAAAAGAGAAGAAGAATAAATTAGACTTTCCTCCAAGACTTGGAGAGCATAATTATGAAATTTATTCAAAGATAGGGCTAACAAAAGAAGAAATAGAAAATCTGAAAAGAGAAAATATAATATGAGTAACATTTCTCAATTTATCATATCTGGGATAACAACTGGAAGTATTTATGCTTTAATTGCAATAGGTTTCTCTGTTGTTTATAATGCAACTCAAATTGTTAATATTATGCAATGTGAATTTATAACTTATGGCGGGATGTTAACAGTGACTTTTTACATATTTTCAAAGTTTCCATACTTTATAGCTATCCCCTTATCAATAATAATTGTAAGCATAATGGCAGGATTGTTTGAAAGATTTGTTATAAGGAATTCTAAATCAAAGGACATAATTATTTTAATCTTTATAACAATTGGCGCATCTATTTTTTTTAAAGGGTTAGCGCTTCTAATTTGGGGGTCAGATTCGTATATGCTTCCTTCATTTTCTGGAGATAAAGTTATAAAAATTTTTAATGCGGTAATTGTTCCTCAATATTTATGGATTATTGGAATATCATTTTTTACAGTAATTTTACTTCACCTTTTTTTTCAAAAAACTTTAACTGGAAAAGCAATGAGAGCAGTAAGTTGTAATATTAAAGCATCAAAAATTGTTGGGATAAATATAAATAAAGTTGTGTTTTTATCATTTGTAATAGGTGGATTTTTAGGGGCAGTTGCAGGAATAATTATTGCTCCAATAACAACAACATCTTATGATATAGGTTTTTTGTTAGGTTTAAAAGGATTTGCAGCAGCAATTTTAGGTGGATATGGAAACATGTGGGGTTCTGTTTTAGGAGGTATTCTTCTTGGATTATTTGAAAATCTTGCAGCAGGATTAATTTCATCTGAATATAAAGATGTTATAGCTTTTGTTATTCTGATTTTAGTGATTTATATAAAGCCTTCAGGTATAATAGGTCAAACAAAAATAGAAAGAGTATGAATTCTGGAAAAAGATTTTATCCTGTATTGGCATTTATCTATTTAATTATTCTCGTTATAGCTTTTTCCGTAAAAAATACCTATTTTTTATTGATATTAAATCTTATTGCTTTAAATACTATGGTTGTAATTGGTCTTAATTTGTTAATAGGATTTGCTGGACAGATTTCTCTTGGTCACGCAGCTTTTTTTGGAATTGGGGCTTATTCATCTGCTATTTTAACGACAATGTATAATTTAAATCCCTGGATCGCCATGATTTTTGCTATTATAATTACTGGGATAATTGCATATTTAATAGGAATACCAACTCTGAAATTAAAGGGGCATTATCTTGTTATGGCAACTCTTGGTTTAAATATAATTTTTTCAATAATTATAATTCAATGGGAAGATTTCACTGGAGGGCCTGATGGAGTATCTGGAATTCCTTATCTAAATATTGGCTCTTTTAATTTTGATAGTGATGCAAAGATTTTATGTTTATCTTGGTTTCTTGCTCTTATTTTTTTTATAATAGCTTATAATCTTGTGCATTCAAGAGTTGGAAGAGCTTTAAGAGCTATTCATAATAGTGAAGTTGCTGCAAATTGTCTTGGCATTGATGTAAGTAAATACAAAGTCAAAATATTTGTTTTAAGTGCAATTTTTGCAAGTGTTGCTGGAAGTATCTATGCTCATTATGTAACTTTCATAAGTCCAGAAACATTTGGGATTATGTATTCAATTAAAGTAATTATTATGAGTATTTTTGGAGGCATGAGTACCATCTGGGGAGCATTGATTGGAAGTGGAATATTAACAGTAATTTCAGAAGTTTTAAATGTTGTAAAAGATTTTTCTACTATAGTTTTAGGAGCTATTTTAGTTTTTGTTTTAATGTTTTTACCTGAAGGGATAGTAGGATTTTTTAAGAGAAAGATGGAAAATGTTAAAAGTTAAGGATGTTGAAAAATCATTTGGAGGATTAATGGCTGTAGCTAAAGTAAGTTTTAATGTTAATGAAGGAGATATAACTGCAATTATTGGACCTAATGGTGCTGGGAAAACAACTTTAATTAACATTATCACAGGAGTTTATAAATGTGATAAAGGAAAAATTTTTTTTAAAGATAAAGACATAACAAATCTTTCTCCCCATAAAATTGTTAAACATGGAATAATTAGAACTTTTCAAAATTTGCAAGTTTTTAAAAATATGACAGTTTTAGAAAATGTTATGGTCGGCATGCATTCAAGAACTAAATATGAATTTATTGCATGTATTTTAAATTTCCCTTTTGTAAAAAAGCAAGATAAGGAAATTTATGAAAAGTCTTATGAAATTTTAAAATATGTTGGACTTGAAAATAAGGCAAAATTTCCTGCTTCTTCTTTGCCATATGGAGAACAGAAAAAACTTGAGCTTGCAAGAGCATTGTCTGCTGAACCAAAATTATTAATATTAGATGAGCCTGTTGCAGGATTAAATTTAAACGAAGCAGAGAAAATATGTGAATTATTAATTGATATAAATAAAAACAGAAAAATCACCATTATTCTTATTGAGCATAATATGAATGTGGTAATGGAGCTTTCAAAAAAGATAATTGTTTTGCATTATGGGGAAAAAATTGCAGAAGGAACACCATTTGAAATTCAAAATAATCCAGATGTTATAAGAGCATATCTTGGAAATGTGTGCACTGCTTGAAGTTAAAAATATTCATACTTATTATGGCAATATTAAAGCTTTGGAAGATGTTTCTATAACTGTAAATAGAGGAGAAATTGTTGCAATTATTGGAAATAATGGTGCTGGTAAAACCACATTGATTAATACAATAACAGGGATATTAACTCCAAAAAAGGGAAAAATTTTCTTTGATAATAAGGATATTACAGGGGAGGCAACTGATGAATTGGTAAAAAAGGGGATAGTTCAAATCCCTGAAGGAAGAGAAGTATTTACTGATTTAACTGTTGAAGAAAACCTTGAACTTGGTGCTTATTTCAGATTTAAGAAAGAACCAAAAGATAAAATTTATGAAACAATAGAATTTGTTTATTCATTATTTCCACCATTAAAACAAAAACGAAATAAACCTGCAGGAATATTATCTGGTGGAGAACAGCAGATGCTTGCTATTGGAAGAGGATTAATGGCAAAACCTAAACTTATGTTGCTTGATGAACCTTCTTTAGGTTTAGCTCCTCTTATAGTTGAGGAAGTTTTTAATGTTATTAGAAAATTGAGAGATGAAGGCGTTTCAATCCTTGTTGTAGAGCAAAATGCTTATTCAGCTTTAAAGAATAGTAATAGAGGATACATTATTGAAATTGGGAAAATAATTTTAGAAGATAAATCTGAAAATTTATTGAAGAATAGAAAAGTTCAAGAAAGTTTTCTTGGAAAAAGAAGAAGGAGGGAGGTTAATGAGTAACGATTATTCACTTTTTAGAGAAACAGTTAGAAGATTTGTGGATAATGAAATAAAACCTTATGCTCAAGAATTTGAAGATAAAGGAGAATTCCCAAAAGAATTGTTTGATAAAGTTGCTAAAATGGGATTTTTTGGAATTAGATATCCAGAGGAAATTGGTGGTTCTGGGGGAAATACAACAATGTTTTGCATAATGTGTGAAGAGTTAGCAAGGGGATATTTATCCCTTGCAGCAATAACAGCAATGCAATGTCTTATGGGAACAGATTTTATATATAGATACGGAACAAAAGAGCATTATGAAAAATATTTAATTCCTGCAATTAAAGGAGAAAAAATTCCAGCTTTTGCTTTGACAGAACCAGATGCAGGAAGTGATTTATCAAATATAAAAACTTTTGCTGAAAAAAAAGGTGATAGATACATAATTAATGGCAGTAAAACATGGATTACAAATGCACCAATTGCCGATTTTTTCACTGTTTTATGTATAACAGATAGAGAAAAGAAGTTAAAAAGTGCTAATTTTTTTCTTGTTCCAAGAGATGTAAAAGGGATAACAACTTCAAAAAAATTTGAAAAACTTGGGGTAAGAGCAGATGAAATTGGTGAGGTTTATTTTGATAATGTTGAAATTCCCATTGAAAATAGACTTGGAGAAGAAGGGGAAGGTTTGAATAATTTACTTAAAATCCTTGCAGAGATAAGGGTTATGACTGCTGCATTAAGTTTAGGGCTTGCAGTAGCTGCTTTTGAAGAAAGTTTAAAGTATGCAAAAGAAAGAGTTCAATTTGGTAAACCAATTGGTAAATATCAGGCAATAAGAATGAAGATAGCTACAATGGCAACTGAAATTGAAGCAAGTAGAAATTTTTTATATTCAGTTACTGCAAAATTAGATAGAAAAGAAAAATGTGAAAAAGAAGCAATGATGGCAAAATATTTTATTTCAGAAGTTGCATGTAGATGCACTGATGAAGCAACCAGAATTTTTGGAGCTTACGGATTTTCTTTAGAATATCCAGTTGCAAGAATGTTTGCTGATTCAAGGTTTTTACTTTATGGTGGTGGCACTTCTGAAATTCTTCAAATAAATATTGCAAGAAGATTAGGATTATAGATGAAAAAAAAAGAGATTATTTATGAGGATATAAAAGCAAAGTTGATTAATGGAAAATTTAAAGCAAATGAAGTGCTAAAAGAAGAGGAACTTGCAGGAAAATATAAAGTAAGTAGAACTCCTGTGAGAGAGGCACTGCAACTTCTTGTAAAAGATGGGTTTTTAATCCATAAAAGAAAAGTAGGGTATATTATAAAGCCATTAACCAAAAATGAATTAAAAGAGATAGTTGGAATAAGAAGTGTGCTTGAAAGTTATGCTGCAAGATTAACAACTGAAAATTATAACAGAAGATTAATTGAAAAACTTGAAAAATTAGTAAAAAAAACAGAAGAATGCTTAAAAGAGGATAATATACAAAAATTTTTTAAATTTAACTGGGAATTCCATTATGAATTGTATCGCTCAAGTGGAAATAAAAAGCTTGTAGAGATTATTGATAATTTGAGGGAAAATTTTCAGAGATATTCTCGCCTTTTACTTAACATAGCAAGTATGCCTTATGAATCATTGAGTGACCATAAAGAGATGTTAAAAGCTATGAAGGAAAAAAATCCTGATAAGGTTGAAAAAATGGTTAAAGACCATATTTTAAAAGGAGGTAAAGCACTTTTAGAACGAATTGAAAAAGATGATTATTTAGGCTTTATCTACTAAAAATTGCATATAATATATTTTTTTTCCTTGAGAGATAAAATCTTTTTCATATTTTGTAAAGATATCTTTAAAAAGCCACTTTTCCCCAAATTTCTCTGGATGATATAGATTTTTTAGAGTTTTTATTTTTGAAGCTTTGGCAAATATTTCAAATGCATAATCTTTATAATCTGTTGCAATAAAAATTTTTGATTTATTTTTCATTTTTGGAATTAATTCATTGAAAAAATTTTCATTAAAAATTTTCCTTTTGTAATGTCTTTTTTTGAACCAAGGGTCAGGAAAATTAAAAATCATTGCAGAAATAGAATTATCTTTTAGGATAAAATTTATAAAAATTTCGCCACTGCAATGAAAAAGAATTATGTTTTTTAATCCCTTTTTTCTAATTTTTTTTACAGTTTTTATTAATCTTTTATACTTTATTTCCACCCCTATAAAAATTTTGTCTGGCAATTTTTCTGCAATTCCAATTAAATAATCTCCATTTCCACTTCCTATTTCAACCCATATTTCCTTGTTATTTGGAATAAAGTCATAAAAGTCCCAGAAAATATTGTAATTTTTTTCAATAATTATTTGAGGAAGCATAGGGATGTTAAAGGAGTTCAGCTTTTTTCATTGCTTTTTCAATTTCATCCTTTGGAATAGTTTTAAGAACTTCAACAACTACTTTTGTTTTATCTTTTTTACCCCATTTGATTTTAACATATTCTTCTGGTAATTCTGAAGCTATTAAATATAAAGCTCTATTTTTAAAAAAATCTGGCTCTTGCATTGGACCTAATTTTTTTATTTTTCCCTGCCTTTCTATTTCTCCATAAAGAGCATATAACATATCTTCAAATTCTTCCTGAGAACTTATATCTTTAATTTTAAAAGTTTTAGAAATCTTTTTTTCTCTTTCTTTAAAATATTTTTTTGTATCTTCCCTTGCTTTTTTTATACATTCAGGGTTTGAGCAGTAATACTTTTCAGTGAAAATATCAAAGTTAATTTCTCCTATAAGTGTTCCACAATAACTACATGGAGCTTTTGTCATTTTATTCTCCAAGCATCTTTTTCTTTAAACTTTTTGAAGCAGGTTTTTCCCCAAGCCAAATAGAAAATAAAGCATTCATAAATTCTTTCCCTTTTATGCATCCTGCTAATTTATCATTTATGTATGTGCAAGTGCCTTCAAAAGGGGTATAAGTAAATAAAAATTTGTCTCCTTTATGAACTTCATTTTTAAAATAGGAATAGAAAATCTGAAGTTTATCTTTAATTTTTTCTGTATCATAATTTTTTTCAAATCCTTCTTTCCAAGCAT
Source organism: uncultured bacterium (assembly GCA_964593895.1). Lineage (GTDB taxonomy): Bacteria > DYJV01 > DYJV01 > DYJV01 > JALVYZ01 > CAZQKL01. The sequence continues at coordinate 1,922 of CAZQKL010000017.1, read as the reverse complement.
TTATAATTTTTTTGGGAGAAATTTTATGATATACAAAAACCATTAAAACCGCTTTTGGTTTATTAAGAGTAATAATTTTTAATGGGTCATGCATTTTTTCAGGAAGATATAAAGCACCAACATATATTGAAAAGAAAAATTTTTTTCTTATTCCAGCACCATTTAACACACATTTTGTCCCTTTTATTTCAATTTCTTCTGGAATATTTACTCCCTTGATTTTTAATGCGAATAGATTTGAAGTTAAAATTAGTGAAATTAGCAAAATCAAAAATTTTTTCATTTAAATTACCTCCTCAGGATGTGTAATAAAACCAGTAATTGCAGAAGCTGCAGCAACTGCAGGGTTTGAAAGATAAACTTCACTTTTTGGATGCCCCATTCTTCCTACAAAATTTCTATTGCTTGTTGATACTGCTTTTTCTCCTTCTGCAAGGATACCAAGATGACCACCAAGACAAGGACCACAAGAAGGAGGTCCAATTATTGCTCCAGCTTCAATAAAAGTTTCAATAATTCCATTTTTTAATGCTTTTTTATATGTTAAAGGAGTAGCAGGAAGAACAATTAATCTTACCCCTTTTGCAACTTTTTTACCTTTTAAAACCTTTGCTGCAATTTCAAGGTCTTCATATCTACCATTTGTGCAAGAACCTATAAACACTTGGTCAATTTTCACATGTTTTGCTTCATAAACACTTTTTGTGTTTTCAGGTAAGTGAGGAAAAGCAATTTGAGGGTCAATTTCAGAAACATCAATTTTAATTTCATTAGAATAATTTGCATCAGGATCTGAAGAAAATATTTTATATTCTCTTTTTGCTTTATTTTTTACATATTCAATTGTTATTTCATCTGGTTCAATTATTCCAGTTTTTGCACCTGCTTCAATTGCCATATTACACATTGTAAATCTTGAATGCATAGGAAGTTTTTTAATAACAGGTCCTGAAAATTCCATTGCCTTATACAACGCACCATCTACTCCAATTTTCCCTATTGTATAAAGGATTAAATCTTTTCCATCAACCCATGGTTTAGGTTTGCCAGTATAAAAAAATTTTATTGTTTCTGGAATTTTAAACCAAGCTTTACCATAGATCATAAATGCTGAAAAATCAGTACTTCCAACACCTGTTGCAAAGGCTCCAAGTGCTCCATAAGTGCAAGTATGTGAATCTGCACCAATAATTATATCTCCTGGCAAAACTATACCTTTTTCAGGCAATAATGCATGTTCAACTCCAACCTCACCACCATCAAAAAAATATTTTATATTGTGCTTTTTAGCAAATTCTCTTACTAACTTTACCTGTTGAGCTGATTTAATATCTTTATTTGGAGTAAAATGGTCAGGAATAAGAGCTATCTTAGAATTATCATATACTTTCCCATTATAAACTTTTTCAAATTCTTTTATCGCAAGCGGAGCGGTAATATCATTTGCAAGTGCTATATCAACATCAACTTCCACAAATTCTCCAGCTTTTTTTTCCTCTCCCAATTTTTCAGAAAATATCTTCTCTGTAATTGTTAGCCCCATTTTTCCCCTCAAAAATTTTTTAGCTATATTATTACATAATTTTTTGAATTTCAATAAATTTTTGTAAAGTTGACTTTTTACCTCATGATTGTTATATAATTTATTGAAAACGGAGAGGTGTCCGAGCCTGGTTTAAGGAGCGCGATTGGAAATCGCGTGTAGGGGCAAAAACCCCTACCGCGGGTTCAAATCCCGCCCTCTCCGTTATATAAGTAATGAAAATTAATATTGCATGTTGCGGAATAATTGTTAAAGATAATTCAGTTTTAATTACAAAAAGAAAGGTAAATCCTTTCATAAATAAATTTGTCCTTCCTGGCGGAAAATTAGATTTTGGAGAAAATTTAACCACATGCCTTAAAAGGGAGATAAAAGAAGA
>CAZQKL010000016.1:0-26759 GCA_964593895.1 uncultured bacterium | reverse complement strand
ATAATGTTGGTGATATTGCAGGTCTTGGTGCTGATATTTTTGAGTCATATGTAAATTCAATTATTGCAACAATAGCAATTGCTGCAACTACAGGTTACGCATTGATAGCTTCTGATGTTAAAACAAGGCTTTTATATATGGCTTATCCACTTGTTGTTGTAATTATTGGAATTATATCTTCCATGATTGGTGTAATTTCAATGAAAATCTTTGAAAAAGGAAATCCTCAAAGTGCATTAAGATACACTACAATTCTTGCAGCAATTCTTTTTATGATTGGAGCTTTTATTGCTTGTAAGGTAATGGGAATAAAACTTGGCGCTTTCTGGTCAGTATTTTTTGGAAGCTTATGTGGTATTGCAATAGGTTTAATTACAGAATATTATACTTCAGCAAAACCAATATTTGAAATAGCTGAGGCAAGTAAAACTGGACCAGCAACAAATATTATTACAGGTCTTGCTGTTGGAATGAGAAGTGTTGCATGGCCAGTGATTTTTATTTGTATATCAATATTTCTTGCATATAAATTCATAGGGCTTTATGGAATTGGTATTGCTGCAGTAGGAATGCTTGCAACTGTTGGTGTAACAATGAGTGTTGACGCTTATGGTCCAATTGCAGATAATGCTGGTGGAATTTCAGAAATGGCTGAACTTGGACCAGAAGTTAGAGCTATAACTGATAAATTAGATGCTCTTGGAAATACTACTGCTGCAATTGGGAAAGGGTTTGCAATTGGTTCTGCTGCATTAACTGCATTGGCTCTATTTTCAGCTTACAGTAGTGCAGTAGGAATTAAAAATATTAATCTTGCTGATCCTATGACAGTTATTGGATTATTTATAGGTGGAATTGTTCCATTTATTATTGCTGCAATGACTATGACTTCTGTTGGAAAAGCTGCATATGCAATGATTGAAGAGATAAGAAGACAATTTAGAGAAATTCCTGGACTTTTGGAAGGTAAAGCTAAACCAGACCCAAAAACTTGTGTAGATATTAGTACAAAAGCTGCATTAAAAGAGATGATTGCTCCAGGCTTAACTGCAGTAATTGTTCCAATATTAGTTGGATTTATATTAGGACCTGAAGCTCTTGGAGGAACTCTTGCTGGAGCAACTTTATCAGGTGTAATGCTTGCATTATTCATGGCAAATGCAGGTGGTGCATGGGATAATGCAAAAAAAGCTATTGAAAAAGGTGAAGTTCCAGGTGAGAAAAAAGGGACTGATGCTCATAAAGCTGCAGTTGTTGGTGATACTGTTGGTGACCCATTTAAAGATACTTCAGGTCCAGCTATGAATATTTTGATTAAGCTTATGAGTATTGTTTCTCTTGTAATTGCACCATTATTGAAATAAATTTTAACTGCGGCTTTTTAGCCGCAGTTTTTATTTTTAATGAGAATAATCTCTGGAAAGTATAAAAATTTTACACTATATCTTCCGAAAAATATAAAATTTAGACCCACATCTGAATTAATAAAAGAAGCGTTATTTTCATCTCTTGGAAATAAAATCCATGATAGTTATTTTTTAGATGTTTTTTCAGGTAGTGGAAGTGTGGGATTAGAAGCAGTAAGTAGAGGTGCAAGCTTTGTTTGTTTCATTGAAAACGATAGATTTGCGTTAGAAATTTTGAAAAAGAACATAGAAAAATTAAATTTGAAAAAATTTACAAGAATTTATCCTTATAATTTTTTTCAAGCTCTTAAAATTTTGTTTAAAGAAAAGAGATTTTTTGATATTATATTTGCAGACCCACCTTATGAGGAGGGTTTTATTAATAAATTTTTAACTGCTATTTCAAAATTTATGGTTTTAAATGAAGAAGGAATATTGATACTTCAGCATTCAAAACGAGAAGAAGTTAATTTTTTTAGAGATTTTATTATAAAAAAGCAACTAATTCATGGAGATTCAATAATTACTTTTTTAAAAAGGAGATAATATGGAAAAAATTGTAGTTTATCCAGGTTCATTTGACCCAATTACAAATGGTCATGTTGATATTATATGCAGAAGTTCTAAGATTTTTGATAAAGTGATTGTTGCTGTAGCAAGAAATTATCAGAAGAAACATCTTTTTACTCCTGAAGAAAGAATGGATATAATTAAAAGAGTTTTTAAAGATAATCCTAAAGTTATAACCGATTCATTTGAAGGATTATTGGTTGAATACCTAAACAGGGTAAATGTTTTTACTGTTATAAGAGGATTAAGAGCGGTAAGTGATTTTGAATTTGAATTTCAACTTGCTCAGATAAATAGAAAGTTAAACAGAAAAGTTGAAACAATATATATGATGGCAACTGAGGAGAATTTATATATTTCATCTAAGATTGTTAAAGAGATTGCCATGCTTGGAGGTGATGTATCAAATTTAGTCCCTCCAATTGTTAAAACAGAACTTGAGAAAAAATTTAGAAATTAATGTTAAGTTATTTTTTTATAATTTTTTCTTTTATAATCTGGAGTAGCTATGGAATTTTAATTAAAATTTTTAATTTAGACCCTTTTTCTTTAACATTTTATCTTTCACTATTTGGTTTACCTTTTATCTTTTTTACTGTTAGAATAAAAAGAATAAAAATAAATTTTGAATTTAAAACTATTATTCTTATCTTTTTTGCTTCAGTTTTACTTTTTGGAAATACTATAACTTTTTTTTGGGCATTAAAACTCACAACTGTTGCTAACACAATTATTGCACATTATTTTGCTCCAATTATTGCAGCTTTTTTTATCCCAATTTTTCTTAAAGAAAAATTACAAAAAATTACTGTAATTTCTTTGACTTTGGCTATGATAGGAATTTTTTTACTATTTTTCCCTTATGTAAAATTTGAAAAATTTAATCAAGATATATTAGGAATTATTTTTGCTCTTGTTTCTGCTTTTTGCTATGCTTTTTTAATAATTATTGCAAAATATTTGATTTTTAATATAAATTCCCTTATAATTATGATTTATGAAAATTTTTTTTCAATGCTTCTTATATTATTATTGGTGCCATTTTTTAATTTTACATTAAAAGTTAATTCTAAAATCTTAATACTCTACTTTTTTATGGCTATTACTCATAACTTCATAGCTCCATATTTATATTTAACAGGTTTAGAAAATATAAAGGCTCAATTTGCCGCAGTTTTAGGATATATTGAACCTATTAGTGCAATTATCCTTGAAATAATTTTTTTAAAAAATATACCAACAATTTACACAATAATTGGTGGAATATTGATTGTCTTAAGTGGAATAATTATTATAATTTTTGGGGAAGATGATAGTAGGAAATGTAAAATATCTTAATAAATCGCAGATTAAAAAACTTGAATCTTTGAAAAAGAGGAGAGTGCCTTCATATCAGATTGTTTCACAAAATATTGTAAATGTTATTTCAAAAATTTCAAAAGAAATATCAAAACAGATAGGAATAATTATTGATAGAAGTGGGAAGGTAAGATTAATTGTAATAGGTGATGAAAGGGAGATTTTATGGCCTTCATTGCTTGAATTTAGATTAAATAGATATAGTTTCAGAGAAGTTAGAGCAATTCACACACATCTTCATAATGAAGGATTGGGGATTGATGATTTAACAGATATGGCTTATTTAAGGCTTGATGCTATTGCATCTATAAATGTTGATGAAAGCTCAATTCCTAAAAAGATTGAGGTAGCAACATTTAAAATCAATGGAAAGGATTTAAAACCTGAAATTATTTACTCAGGTCCATTATCAAAGATAAATTTTGATTTTTTACAAAAAATTAGAGAGTTAGAAAGCTCTGTAAATTTTACAAAGAAAACAGCAAAAGATAAAGAAAGAGTAATCCTTGTAAATGTTGGAGTTAAAAAATCCAAATTTGAAATGGAAGAAGAACTTGAAGAACTTGAAGCGCTTGCAAAGAGTGCAGGTTTTGAAGTAGATAGGAAAATAATTCAAAAAGTAAATAAAATTAATCCTTCTTTTGTTTTAGGAAAAGGAAAATTTAAAGAGCTAATTATCACATCTTTAAATAGAAAAGTTGATAAAATTATATTTTACAATGATTTGACACCTGCACAAGCTAAAAAAATTGCTGAAACAGTTGATTTGGAAGTTATAGATAGAACAATTTTAATTTTGAATATTTTTGCAAAAAGAGCATTTTCCAGAGAAGGTAAATTAAAAGTTGAATACGCCAAATTAAAGTATCTTTTACCAAGGGTTGCTGATAAACAGGAAGCTCTGTCAAGAATTAGAGGAGGAATTGGCTTAAGAGGACCTGGAGAGAAAAAAGCAGAGGTAGAAAGAAGAAAAATTAAAGAAAGAATTAAAAATATTGAAGAGGAGTTAAAAAAAATTGCAAAGTCAAGAGAAATCCAAAGAAAGAAAATTATTAAGAATAAAATTCCAGTAGTTTCAATTGTTGGTTATACAAATGCTGGGAAGTCCACTTTACTAAATACATTAACAGGAGCAAAGATAATTATTGAAGATTTATTATTTGCAACTCTTGATACTTATAAGAGAAGGTTAAAGTTACCAAATGGAAAAGATGTAATAATTACAGATACAGTAGGATTTATAAAAAATTTACCAAAAGACCTTTTAGATGCATTTATGTCAACTCTTGAAGAGCTTAAATATTCAGATTTAATAATTCATCTTGTTGATATTTCAGATAAAAATTTTGAAATGCATATTAATGTTGTTAATGAAATTTTAGATAAAATTGGGGTAAAAGATAATAGAATTCTTGTGTTTAACAAAATAGACAAAGTTGAAAAAGATAGTATTGAAAATATTTGCGATAGATTTGGGGCAATTGGAATTTCTGCAAAAGATATTCAAACTATAAAGCCATTAATTGAGATAATTTCGCAAAGAGTTTAGTTTTTTTTCCTAATAAATTTACTTATTCCAACTTCGTCAAGAATTTTCTGCTCTTTTAATTTTTCTTCCAATAGATATTTCTGGTATTGTTTCTCTTTTAAAGTTTCAAGAATTTTTCTTTTTTTTCTTGCTTCAAGAAGCTGATTTTTGATTGTTTCTGCTTCTTTCTCTAAAAGCTTTAATTCTTTTAAAATTTTTTCCCGATTTTTATCAAGTCTAAATAAATAGTTGTTGATTTGTTGTAGCTCTGAAGCTAAAATTTCCTTTTTTTTTGACAATTTTTTTAAGTTTTCTTGTTCATTAATTATTGAATTTAATTCATCTTTTTTTTTATTTATTTCCTTTAATTTTAAAGAATATTTTAGAGCAATATCCTCTTCTTCTTTTTTTCTAATTTTTAATAACTTTTCCAGTTTAAATTTAAACATAATACCCCCCAAAAAGGGGGAATTTTCTAAATTGGGTCAGCATTATTATCACAGCAAGTGTTTATATGTTGTACCACAACATCAGGGAAATAGCAACATAACTGCTGTCTTGTGATTGTAATTTTCATTTCTGCAAGGCAAACTCCATTACTTTTGTGCTTAATGTTAATAATTTCCACCCCTTTAAGAAAAGCTCTTGTTGCAACCTGAATTTTATCATATTCAACAGCATATTCTCCAACCTTTGTGTAAGCTTCAACTAAAATACCTTCAAGTTTTTCAGATATTAACCTGTATCCATCAACTATTGCAGCTCTTTCTGCAAGTAAATATCTTTGAACTTCACTTAAATCTTCATCACTTGGAGGTGCACCTTTTCCTGTTACATACAAAGTAATTACACAATCATTCCTCTCAGTTTCTCCCACATATGGTAAGTCCTTTTTAGTTTTTCCAACATATTCCTTTGCAGGGATTTGAGTTTGGTTATTACAACAATTATATGTAGCGCACGCAGATACAAACATAAAAATAAGCAATAAAAATAGTAATTTTAGCTTCATATTTACCTCCTTTTTGTATTTTTTTATTTTATCGGAAATTTAACTCATATCTTGAATATTTGGAATTTTTGGTTGGAAAACCATTGAAAAATTTGAAAATAGTTTTTGAATTAAAATAGATGATGGAAGAGCTTGTAGTTTGAAAATCTCCAAGATTTACTGCATAATCAGTTGAAGGGATACTTTTATCACCTTTATGAAACGTTAATAATGCTTTTAAATTTTTTATAGTTTCTTTTAAATTGTTAAAATTGCAGTTTTTTAAAAAATTATATCCAAAATTATATTTTTCCCATTTTTTAAATGGATCTAAATTTCCAATAATAAAAATTTTATTTGAAATGTCAAAAATTTTAATGCTATCTTCTTTAATTATTAAAAACGCTTTTTCTTTTGATACAGTTATTAGATGAAAAGGTAAAAAATCAGTTAATTTTAAAGATTTTATTTTTTCAAGAATTTTATTTATTGAATTGAATTTTAGTAACTCTAAAACAAGTTCTCCTCTTGATACAAAATTTTTTGAACCAAAAAAGTTAGTTTTTCCTGTATATCTATTTAATACATTAACAATTATTCTATGCTCATTAATTCCTAACCAAGTTCCACCTCTTTCTAAATCTTTTGGACCAAATATCTTTGGATTTTCACATAAAAAAATAGGATTTATAAATTTTCTTGAGATTAATTCATCTCTATTATTTGCCAATATAACTGGATAATTTTTTACAATGTTATGAAGTAAAATTGTTACGCACATTTTTTCTTGATTTATTTTGCTTATAACATTATTATTAAATCAAGTAAAGGAGGAGAAAAATGAAGAAAATTATAATATTTCTAATTTTTATTTTTGGATGTGCAACAGCAAATAATCCTCCAATAATTCAGAATAATAATCTTTCAAAAGATAATGCAATTAAAATTGCTCAACTAAAAGTTGAAGTTAAAAATATAGAAAAAAGATTAAATGAAATTGATAAAAAAATTGAAAAATTAGCTGAAAAAGTAGAAAAAGTTCAAAAAAATCAGAAATTTTCAAGTGATAATAAAACCAAAGAGTTGATTTTATCAAAAATTTCAGAACTTTATGCAAAGCAGGAGGATTATTTAACTTATTTAACAAAAATTAATGATGAAATTTCAGATTTAAAAAATAAATTATTGTTAGCAAACAAGAAAAGGCAAAATAAATCAGTTAAAAAAGTAAAAAAAGTTGTTAAAGAGAAAAAGCCAAAAGATGAACAAATGTATTCAAAATGTTATAAATTTTACAAAAGTAGCTTTTATAAAAAAGCAATTAAATGCTTTAATGATTTTATAAAAAAATATAAAAAGAGCAAATTAATTCCAAATGCTTATTTTTGGATTGGGAATTCATATTTTCAGCAAGGAATTTTTTTAAAAGCTATTGATAATTATGATGTTGTGTTAACCAATTTCCCAAAATCAAAGAAAGTTCCAGCTGCTTTATTAAAAGAAGGACTTGCTTTTTATTATATGAAAGACAAAGAAGGTGCAAAAATATTTTTGCAAAAGGTTATTAATGAATATCCTGCAACGCCTCAAGCCTATTATGCAAAGAAATTTATGGAAAAATTTAATCTTAAATAATGAAAAAAATTAAAAAAATATTGAAGAATTATTTTCTCACAGGTCTTATTGTTATTATTCCAGGATATATTTCTGTTGTTATATTAATCACTTTAATAAAAAAAATGGATGGAATTATTAATTTACTTCCACCCAAATTTCATCCTGATACTTATCTCCCTTTTCATATTCCTGGCTTAGGAGTAATAATAACCATTTTGTTAATTATTTTTGTTGGTTTAATTTTTACAAATATTATTGGAAAATCAATACTAAATTTCCTTGAAAATAAAATTGTTACAAAAATTCCATTTATTAGAACTATTTATAAAGGAGCTAAAAATATAATTGAAACTATTTTATCAGATGAAACAGTAAGTTTCAAGGAGGTTGTGCTTGTAGAATATCCTAAAAAAGGAACTTATGCTCTTGGATTTATTACTTCAAAACCTTCAAAAAATAATGAAATTGTAAATAAAATTGGCCATGATAAGAATATAATCACAGTTTTTGTGCCAACCACACCAAATCCAACAAGTGGGTTTTTATTATATGTTGATGAAAATGAGATAAAAAGACTAAATATAAGTGTTGAGACTGCTTTTAAAATGATAGTTAGTGGAGGAATTATTTCAGATGGAGAAGAAATTATTTATAAAAGAGATAAAGGATAATGAAAGTATCTCTGATTTTTTCCTTGTTGCAGATAAAAAGATAAATATAGCTAAAAATGATACATCTTATCTATTTCTATTGTTAAAGGATAAATCTGGAAGCATTGAAGCTAAAAAATGGGACATTAAAGATAAAAAATTTGAAGAAATTTCTTTAGGAGATGTGGTCAATATCAAGGGAAGAGCTGAGAAATTTAAAGATAAAATTCAAATTATTATTGAGGAAATTTCAAAAGTTGAGAAAACTGAAAATTTATTAAACGACCTAATTCCAACTTCGCAAAAAAATTTAGCGAAGTTATCAAATAAGCTTATTGAGTTTATAAATGAAATAAAAGATAAAAATCTTAAAAGCTTAATTGAAAAGATTTTTTTTGATAACAATGAAGAAATTTTTAAAATCTTTAAAATATCCCCTGCATCAACAAAATTCCATCATGCATACAGAGGAGGGCTACTTGAGCATACAATAAATGTCACAGAAATATCAGTTAGTTTAGGAAAAATTTATAATACAAACAATATTGATTTATTGATAGCTGGCTCAATTCTTCATGATATTGGAAAAGTTTACGAATATGACCCAATTACTTTTAAAAAAACAGATAAAGGGAGATTTCTTGGACATATAGCAATAGGAATTGAAATTATTTCCAAAAAAATTGAAAGATTGAGAAATTTTCCTGAAAACTATTCAAACTCGTTAAAACATATAATTTTAAGCCATCATGGAGAGTTTGAATGGGGCTCTCCGGTTCAGCCTGCATTTTTAGAAGCTTTAATAATTCATTATGCAGATTTAATAGATTCTAAAGTTAATCCAATTGTGGAAAATGTTACAACTGAAGAAGGGTGGAAATATTTGAAATCTTTAAGGAGAAATTTTGTAAATATTGAATATTTCAAAGATGATAATGAAGATGATGTTCTCCTTAAGGAAAAGCAGTTAACAAAGAAAATATTTGAGTAAGATAAAACTTTCACTACTCTATTTTCCCCTTGACAAATAATTTGTTAATACTATAACAAATGACTAACAAAAATTTAATAAAAGGATTGAAAAATGAAGATAAAAAGCTACTGTTCTTTGTTTTTTTTACTTTTCTTTTTATGTTCATTCCTTTATTCAAAAAATTTTGATTGGGGCAGTCTTAATGTAAGAAGTTTATCTAAATATCAGGTTCAATGGTCAGATACCCCAGATAAAAATATTGTTTCAGGTGATTCAAATGACCAAGATTTTTATGAAATTCTGGGAGTTGATGCTTTTCACAAAAAAAGTGGACTTTCTTTTAATTTTCTTGGAAAATATAAAAAAGACCTTGATGGCACACCTGAAGGCTCAATATTTCAAGATTATGTTGATACAAGAGCAAACAAGGAAGAAGTAAATATTCTTTATGCCTACATTGAAAAGGAAGATATTTTTGGAAAAATTGATTTTAGATTGGGTAGACAGTATGCTTATAGTTCTGAAACTGTTCATTTTGATGGACTTTATTTGAAATTACATGATTTTGGGCTAAAACATGTAAATTTATCATTATTTGGTGGTTCAATTGTTCAATACTATTCTAATTTGCATCAAGATGGAGTAGGTGGAATTAATCTTGAAATAAATCCTTTTGAAAAATTTACATTTTACATTGATTCTGTTTTTTATCAGAAAACCTCTTATGAAAGTGGTATCTACTGGATGCCATTAGATTATTTAAAGGTCAATGCAAAATGGTCAATGATAAATTCTCATAAAAGATTTTGGGATATAAATGTTGAAGGAACATGTCCAGTAACAAAAACCCTTGTAAATTTTGAAGTTTACAACCATTATAGAATAAGAGTTCAGGATGATTTTCTTTATGATTATACAAGCACAGTAAGTGATAACATTGGAAAGGATATAAAAAGATTTTTTCTTGGGAGGGAATTAGGTTATACAGATTACATAATTTCATTATCTCAACCAATTCCAAAATATGAAGGAATAGCTCTTTTTGTAAGATTTATGAAAAGAAATATTTTTCACAATTACTATGAAGACTTATACAATACAGACTTTTACAGCTGGACAACAGGATTGAGTATTGAAAATTTTGCACCATTAAAAGGAACAAAATTTAATTTAGGTTTCACTTACTGGAAAGAGCAGAGGAATAAATATTATGAAGGAAAATCAAAATCTTTTTTTGCTGATTTAGAGCAGGAAATAGGAGAAAAGTTTGAAATAAAGGGCGGTTTTTTCTATAAAACTGAAGATGTTAATAGCTTAATTGAGGGAGAAGCTGCTCATAATTATTATGGTGCAATAAAGTATAAATTTTCTGAAGATAAATGGGCTCAAATTAAGTATGAATATGAAACTGATGATTATTATCATGAATTTGGGCTTGACCATATAAATATATTAACAATTTCATTGCATTATACATTTTAAATTTTTTAGGAAGGTGTGAAAATGAAAAATAAAATTTTATACTTATTTTTTATTGGATTAATTTTTATCTCTTTTTCATCTTGTAAAAAGAATACTGACTTAAAATTTAGCCACAAACTTCATGTAATTGACAATGAAATTGAATGTAGTGAATGTCATAAAATGGATGATAATGGAAATATGAGTAATCCTACAATGGATACATGCTCAGATTGTCACGATATAGGTGATGTTGATAATCCAACAAAAGATTGTTTAAAATGTCATACATTGCAAGGAGCAAAAAAAGATTATGAAGTTGAAAATACAGTAAAACCAAAACCAAAAAGTTATGCTGATTTAATCTTTACTCATGACCCACATACAGATTATAAATGTTCAAGATGTCATAAAGGTATAGAAAAAGCAAAAAAACTAACATCAATTTCATGGCCTTCAATGGATACATGTAAGCAATGCCACAATGGTGATACCGCTCCTATTGAATGTGATACATGTCATAAGAAAATAAGAAAAAATATTCCACCAGAATCCCATAAAAAAGATTGGGAAAGAAGACACGGAATTGAAAGTAAGTATGACCATAGTTGTAGATTTTGTCATGACCCAGAGTTTAAAAAGAGTGGAAGGTTCTGTCAGGACTGCCATCAAACAAAGAAGCCAAAAGACCATATATTTAACTGGAAGACTTCACAACATGGAATAGAAGCAATCCATGATAGAAAGAAATGTGCAGTATGTCACACAGCAAGTTTCTGTTCAGATTGTCATCATAGCCAAAAACCAATTTCTCATAAAAGAGCTGATTGGGTAAGATTTAAACCAGAACCTGGCCATGCAGAAGCTGCAAAAAGGAATATTAGGTCATGTGCAGTTTGTCATACAACTGATGAATGTTTAAAATGCCATGAAAATATAATTCTACATAAATAAAAAGGAGGTTCTTTTAAAATGTTTGGAGTAAATTTCAAAAAGGTTAATATTTTGGTTTTTGTATTAGTTTTATTGGTTCCAATTTTATTATTTGCTCATCCAAAAGTTCAATTGCTTGATGAAAATGGAAATCCAATAATTAACAGTCTTGACAAGAATGATAAAATAATTGCTCCAAACGGGAGCGTCTATTATAGAGGACCAGCTTATAGTCCAAAAATGACATGTGGAAAATGTCACGACTATAATTCAGTAACAAAAGCATATCATTTTAGAGAAGGAGCAGGTCCCAATGGTGAAGATTTAAGTGATTTATGGGTTTCTGAAAGAAGAGGTGTAGACCCATTAAACAAATATTTAACGAATGCGTATGGGCATCTTTTAAGTCCAGGGCAATATGGTGCCTGGTGACCACCATCTTACCGCCAGTTGGCGGCAAAACAGTTTAGAGGTTCTAAATCAAATCCTTTATCAACAGAAGGTAAACCATATTTCTTTGATATAAGCACTTATGATGAAATGCAGGTTTGCTATTCATGTCATGCTGGTGGAGGACCTGCAGAAGGAATTGTAAAAAGAGATGGAACTGTAACACCTTACAATAAATTATCATTTGCAGATGCCAAAAATTCATACGATAGAGATTTTTACACATACAGCTCCAATGATGTAACTTATGCTTTAATAAGTGGAAAATCTATTGAACAAACAATAAAAGATATTGGAGCTCCAAAACCTGTTGATTGGCATAAATCTGGAGTTATGGAAAATGACTGTCTATTATGTCATATAGACCCAGATTATAAATCAAATCCTTATGTCTATAGAGCTTATGATGGACTTTATGTTCAACCATTTAGACCAAGACTAATGATTTTTGCTAAAAGAGATGCAAATGGAAAGGTAACAGAAATCTCATTAGGAATGGCTCTTACTGATGGAGTTTTAAATGAAAGTGCATTATCCTATACTGATGATATTATGAGAATGACAAGACCTATTGGCAGACAATTTTATCTATTAGCACAACTTCCACCAAAAGTAATTGGAGATTTATTTAAAATCTGGACAGATGGATTAAAAGATATAGCTAAAAAGAAAGGAGTTAATTCATTACCTTATGCTCTTTATGCTCCTCCTGAAATTAACTCATATATTTATGGACCAAAAGGATTAAAAGATGAATTTACCTACAATCCAAAAGGTGCAAATGATGAAATGCAGAAATTAATGGCAAATAAAAATGAAATTGGTCAAATTTTTATGAATATATTGAATTATGCAAAGAAAATGGGTGCAGTTAATTTAACCATGAATGATTTGTATAAAGCTTTTTTTAATAAATTTATTTATGGTTATGAAATTAGAGACCCTCAAACTGGAGGATTATTACCATTACCATTTCCTTTAAGACTATACAAAAAAGGTGAATTTTATACAGATTGGGATTCTCCTGATGCTTCTGTAAGGGATTATGTGAGAAGTCCTTTAATAGAAGGTGAAGGAATTAATTACAGTGGAATGGTTGGAGTAGGTGTTGCAGCATTTGGTTATGCTTATCAATTAATGAAAAATGGAGATATGAGATATTATGACCCAAATGGATTTTTCAATATTAATCTTTCAAAAGTAATTGCAGATTGGACAGAGGGAAAAATTGATTATAACATATTGAAACAATACTCAACAAAACATGATTACATTCAGCCATTTTTTAACTTAATGCCTTCTGCAGAGCTCATGGGTCTTGATTTTAACCATGATGGTTATCCAATTACATACATTCAGATTATAAGAAATGGTTCTTCTTGGGATGCAAAAGTTTATTATAATGCTCAAGACCTTGGAGATGGAAATTTAGATTTTCCAATTTTTGGTGGTCATAAAAATTTAAATTCATGGAAATGGGTAAAAATCTGCGGTCAATGCCATGTAATGACAAAGGATGATGGTAATTCTGAATGGACTCGTGGTAGAACTTACAATCTTGGTATGCCTGCTGACTGGGTAAAAAATGGTCAATATGTGCATTTTACAAATGATAAAGAAGCACCAGGTTATGATGTTCACATGTCAGGTAAAAAAATGGGATGCGGGACATGTCATTTTAGAGAAAGTTTCAATACTCTTGAAGAAGCTCATAATTTCTTAAAAGGAACTGATACCGCTCATATGGTAAGAAATGACCTTGATAATAATCCAAAACCTAAAACATGCGAATATTGTCATTTAATGGGAGGAGACCCTGATGCTCCTAATCCAACAAAAGCTCATGAAGAAAAATTTGGAGATTTAGCTGAAAAGCATTTGGCAAAGATTTCTTGTCAGGCTTGCCATATCCCATATAAAAGGACATGGAGATTTAGAGCATTTGATGATTCTCTTGGATATTACGCAAACTTTGATAATAGATTTGGTTATTACATATTGACTGGACAACTTGGTAATTTCCCTGCAATGGCATTTCCATCATATTATGCTTTAAGTCCTGTTTATGGAACAAGTCCTGGGTATGGAATACCTCATTTTCAAATGGTAAGCCAGCATATAGATGCTAATGGAAAAGGGATTCAACCAATGGATTATCTTGCGCAAATGGTAGATTATTTCAATTTTAATTCATCTTCAAATCCAGGAACCATAGTAAATGGACTTATGACAAATCCAATGTTTGATTTCTGGAAACTATTTTATCAGATTTCTCTTGAAAGATTTAAAAAATTAACTGGACTTCCAATAAATTATAAAGAAAATAATGACAATGAGGTTTTTCCTCCTTTATATTATGCAAATGGTGCAAATGGCTATCCACAAATTGTTATAGGTAATCCAATAACAATTTTAACATGGGTGGATGCAAATCCTGGACCTGATATGGATAATTCAAAATATTTTAAAGGATTACCATACAATGGTGCTAAAGTTCTTTATTTAAGAGAAATTAATGCTGCAATAGATAAATTTCTACCTGTTTCAGTTTATTACAAATACACTCCAAAAGATTTAGAAAATATTCCACCACAAGGATGTAAAGATGACCCTGATATAGGTAAAGTTGTTTTAAAACCAACTCCATTATATCCAGATGGATATGTAGTTTGCGACCATACAGGAGATGGTTTTCCAGATTTATGGTGGCCTGAAGATGTTAAAGCTATGCAATCAGCACTTGTTCAGGTTCTTAAAGCAGAAGGTGAGGCAAATCCAAAACCAATGTTATTTATGGCTGCTCACTACTTTTCAGATTCACATGGAGTTCAACCAGCAGAAAAAGCTCTTGGAGCAAAATCTTGTAACGATTGTCATGGAGATTACAGAAAAGACCCAGGAGCACATAGAATTACAGATAGAGTAATTGCATTTTTACCATGGGCTCCAGCATGGTTTAAAGAGGAATATAGAGCATTAAAGTTTGATGAAAAGTCTGGTAAAATGGTTCCAAATGAAAATGTAAAAGAACCATTATTTATCGTTGATGGTGAAGTTTATTATATTAAACCAGTTAATGTAAATGGAGTAAAATTTTTAGGTGCTGAGGAAAGAGATATTTTAAAATTGAGCTATGAACATGCAAAAGAATTATTTACAATGGCTCAAGAAGGAGTTGTTTTAAAAGGTCAAATTGCAAATGAGCTTGGTGTAAGTAAAAATGATTTTACAGAAGAGGAATTGAATGAAGCATATGTAAGACAGGTTGTTGATGGACCATGGTCAGATAAACTTTATTTTTACATTCCAGAAGAATTAAAGATGAAAATTGTTTCTTTAGGATTTACTCCTGGAAAATCAACAGTTTATGTAAAAGGCAAAGGATTTGTAAGAGGCTATATTTTAAATGCAGAAGTTGAAAATGAAGGAAAATCGTTTATAATTAAATTGCCATTTACAGGTGCAAATCCTAAAATTTACATTAAAAAAGAAGGAGAGAAATATTTTGAAGAAGCAAAAGATGTAAAAATTTTAAATTATGAAGGTGCATATTTAACAGTAAAAGTAAAAGAATCTGGTGAATATTTAGCGAGTGAAGGATACTGCTCTTCAAAAGTAATGAATGAGCTTTTAGCTCCTTGGAGAAAATAATATTTTTAAAAATTTCAGCTAAAAAAGGCAGCCGTTTGGCTGCCTTTTTTATTTATTCTATAAGAGAAAGGTAAATTTTTCACTTGACAAATTAAATTTTTTTAATTATTAAGACAAAAAAGTTACAAAAATAATACAATATTAAGAAAGGAGGTGAATGTTTTATCTATCTCTTAATTTTAAAAAATAAAAAAATTTAAGAGGAGTGAGGGGTGATGAAGGTAAAAGTTTTATTAGCATTAATAATTTTATTTTTAATCTCATGTGGTTATGAAGTTTGCCAGAAAGGTGGGCAAAAATTTAGAGCAGATTTATTAAAAATGCCTGTTGTTGCTAAAAATGCAAAGTATGTAGGTTCAAAAGCATGTGCAGATTGTCATGATGAAATTTACAATCAATTTAAAGCAAATATTCATGGAAGAATAATTCCAGGAGAAACTCCTATAGGAATGGTTGGTTGTGAAACATGTCATGGTCCTGGAAGTGTTCATGTTGATGATGAAGACCCAGCTAAAATAATAAATCCAAAAAAAGTAGATTCAGTTCAATCAAGTGCAATATGTTTAAGATGTCATACTTCAGATGAGCATACAAATTGGAATAATTCAGAGCATTCATTAAATGATGTTAGTTGCACTTCATGTCATAAAATTCATAATAACAATAACCAATATCTACTTGTAAAACCAGAACCTGAACTCTGTTATACATGTCACAAAGACATTCAAACAAAAATGTATTTTCCAACCCATCATCCAGTTAAAGAAGGAAAAATGAAATGTTCAGATTGTCATGCTAATCATGGAAGTTTATTAAATAATTTAAAGACTGATGAAAGATTAAATGATTTATGTTTGAATTGCCATACAAGATATCAGGGACCATTTACATTTGAACATGAACCAGTAGTTGAAGATTGCACAATCTGTCATGAACCACATGGAACAGTTGCAAATAATCTTTTAAAGAAAAATGAACCATTTCTATGTTTAGAATGTCATGAAATGCATTTTCATACTGCTATTCAATCTCCAAATGTTAAATTACCACAAAATAGTAATGGCGCAATTCCATTTAATCCAAATATTAATTTTACTTCACAAAAAATAGAGGGAACACCAAACCCAAGAACAACTCAAATTTTTATGGGAACAAAATGCACAAATTGTCATGGAGCGGTTCATGGTTCTGATCTGCCATCATTGTCAATACCAAGCCATGGAAGAGGATTAACTAGATAAAGGAGGGATAAAATGAAAAAGATATTTGCTATTTTAATTATTTTGTTGATGTCAGTTCCAGCAATTGCTGGAGGTAATATTTCAGGCAATATAGGAGTTGGTGCATATATTCAGGGAGATAATGATGATTTAACAAGAGCAGGTGAATATAAAGAAGATAAATCTTCAATTGCTGGCAAAACAGAAATTAAAGGCTTTAATGATTTATCTCATATTTATATAAAAGGTTTTTATGAAGGTGAAGCTACAAACGATTTAATAATTCAGGGAAATATATTAAGACATCTTGATATAGATTTTTCATTTCAAAGGTTATATCACCGTAAAGATTTTAATGAACTTTTTAGTTACATGGATAAAAACAATTTTTCACCTCCTGTAGCAATGAAAAAAATTCCATTAGTAAATAAGCCAGATGGGAAAGTATTTGGCGTAAATCCATTTATGTATGATAATGGCACAGGTTCTCCTGGAGCTCAATGGTTTGAATTTGAAAATGAAAAAAATGCTGTAGGTAAAGATTATTTTATAAGAAGAACTGAAAGTAAATTTAAGACAGTTTTCTCTATCCCAAATTTTGAAAATATGAAAATATTCTTTAATGGAAGAATTGAACAGAGAAGAGGATATGAACATAAAACAGTTATGGTTGGAAAGTGCACAGTTTGCCATGTTAGAGGATTAAGAAAGAGAATTAACGAGTTCACAAGAGATATTGGAGGAGGATTAAAATTTACATATGGACCAGTATTTTTTGGCTATTATCATATGTATAGAATTTTTGAAGAAAACAGTGGACCATTAATGACAAAATTTGATAATCTTTTAGGATTATGGAATATAAGTCACAAAAAGTATAAAATTTTTCAGCCAAGATTAAATCCTGATACTTATGGAACTACAGCAGAAGTTGCTCATGAACCAGATTCAAGAAAGCATATGGATACATTAAAAATGAGGATAGATTTACCTCATTATACAACTTTTTCTGCAGTATTTACAGATTCAAATATTGAAAATAAAGATGGTTACAATGGTTCTGCACCTGAAATTGACCAGAGAACTTTTGGAACATCTTTAACAACTCATCTTTTAAAAAGAAAATTAACTATTAGTGCAAAATTCAGATATGTTAATATTGATAGCGATGATGTATTTGTAGATTTAAATGGTGATGCTTACAATGGAGTTGACCCTAATGGAAATCCAATTACTGACCCAACAAAAACTTATTTTAATAAAGCTGAAGGTAAACCAGTTGATTTTGATTTTGTAAGAAAATCAGCAATAGACAGGGATGATTATACTTTTGGAATTGATGTTGTTTATAGATTTTTCAAAAATAGATATAAAATAGGACTTGGATATGAATATCGTGACATAGATAGAGATAACTATGAAGTTTATCCAGGAGAAAAAGATACAGAAATTAACAAATTTAAATTTAGATTTAATTTTAAACCATTTAATAAATTTTCAGGAAGATTTAAATTTGCTTATACCAATGTAGACAACCCATTTGGAAATCCAAAAGCAGGATGCATTCCAGAAACATTAATGTTTGACCAGACAACTTCAATGAAACCATTACCTGTGACAAGTTATGGCGGGATGCCAGCTTATACAAAAATATATGAATTAAGAACTTACAATGGCTCAGCAAGTCCATCAGAGGTTTACGATTATAAATTGAATTTGACATTTATTCCAACTGAAAAAGTTAATTTAAACTTATATGGAAAATATTCTGACAAAGATAATGACGAAGGAAATACTGATTGGGATGGATATGATTACACATTGGGATTTGACACAACTTTAATGTTAGCAAAAAATCTCATTTTTACATTGGGATATAATTATACAAAATATGAAGAAAAATCTAAATTAAGCGTAGCTTTATACGGCGGCTGAGGTGGTCATGCTTTTACGGACCGGGTCGGTTCTGCCTGTGACAAAGTTGAATATACACAAGATTCAAATGTATTTCTTGCAAATATTGATTTCAAACCTACAGATTCATTCAGTATAAATTTTTCTGCAAATTATACAATTTCAAAAGCTGAAATGGATACACCTCATTTTGTTGTTCCAAGTTTAAATTTTATGACAATGGACCAAGATAAACATGGTTTTGCCCCACCAAAATTTTATATAACCTATATTTCTTCTGATGGAGGAAAAACTCTTGATTTTGCAGGATTTGATGATTATTCAGATTTAGATTATTCAGTTCTTGATTTAACACTAAATTTGACATTTAACATCAATGAAAAATGGAGTATTTATGGTGTATTTAATTTAACAGATTTTCAGGATGATGAACCTTATGTTTATGGTGACCTTGATGGTGAATACTATTCAGCAAACATAGGAATTCAGTATAAATTTTAAATTTCAAAATAGCGGGGAGCTTCCCCGCTTTTTATTTTTAAGATTTAATGAATTTTTAATAAAGTTGTAAATATCATGGATTTCATTTTTTTTAAAAAATTTTATTTCTCTATTAGATAACTCAAATTTGTTTCCAATAATTGCAATAATGTTTTTATCTTTAAGATAAAGAAAATCCTTTTGCTCATCTTTTATAATTTCAATTTTCGGGAAATTTCCTCCTTTGTGTCCTTCTACTATAACTATGTCAACATCGGAAAAAAATTTATCTCTTAAATATTTAACTGGTTGAGGTTCAGCTAATCTTTTTCGTAATGCAAGTTCATCTTTTGTATCAATTAAAACTGTATCAGCGCCACTTTCAAAAAATCTGTAGCTATCTTTTCCTTTTTTATCAATTTCTATTTTATGAACTGTGTGCTTTATAACACCAACTTTAAAATTTTCTTTTTTAAATAACTTTATTAAATTTTCAATTAAAGTAGTTTTTCCAGATTTTGAATATTTAGCAACAATTCCAATAATTGGAATTTCCTTAAAGCAATTTTTTTTAGCTTTATAATAATCTTCTTCGGTATTTATGTTAAAAAAAGCTTTATCAATGTTTATATTATCTGGAATATCCTTCTCTTCAAGAATTAAGCTTGAATGATTTATGAATAATTCAATTAATTTGGGGAAATGTTCATTTTTTATAGCTTTTTCAAAAAAATCAATGCAAGTTTTTTTATAAATACCAAATAATGGTTGAAATTTATTTTTTATTTTGAAAGTAACAATATCGTAATTAGAAAAATTTGAATTAAGAAGTAGTTTTACTAAATCTTTTTCAATAAATGGCATATCACATGGAACAATTAATGAATAATCTGTGTCTATTGATTTTAAAATAGAATAAAATCCTCCAAAGATATCTTTTTCTTTTACAATGTCTTCAATTATTTTTAGTTTAAATTTTTGAAAAAGTTCAGGATTATTAGTATTTATAAGAATGTTATTATCAAAAAAAATTTTTAAAATCTCAATAATATTTTCAATAATTGGTTTCCCATTGATTTCAAGGAATGCCTTATTAATTCCCAAACGGGAGGATTTTCCCCCACAGATTATGCATGCGGTTATGTTTTTTTCCATGCTTTTTTATTAACATTTTTGTTGAATTTTAACAATAATTATCGTAAAAAATAAAAAAATTTTATGAGAGGTAAAAATGGATAGAGATTTAAAAGTATTTAGAACCCTTGCAAAAGGAATTATAAAATCATCTTTTATTGAATCAGCAATAACAAGTTCTCTTAATGTTATTACTGGAAATATAAAAAGAATTGTTTCTCAAACAAATGAAATTGCTTCTGCTGTGGAAAATCTTGATAATGCTCTTCAAAAAATGAGTGGAGAAATTTCTGAAATTAATAAAAATATGAGTGAAACAGTTGAAGAGAATAAAATTTTAAATGAAAATTTAACAAAAGAGGTGGATGAGATAAATAATTTCAGTTTAAAAGTTGAAAATATGGTTGAAGAACTTAATTCTCTCGGTGAATCTGCAAAAAATATAGATAAATTTGTTGAGGATATTGCAGAAATTGCTGCTCAAACCAATCTTTTAGCTTTAAATGCTGCAATAGAAGCTGCAAGAGTAGGTGAGGCTGGAAGAGGATTTGCAGTTGTTGCAGAAGAAATAAGGAAACTATCTGAAAATACAAATAGGCTAACAAAAGATATTGCAAAAGTTTTAAAGGAATTTTCTATTAAAATTGGAAATTCTGTAAATGAAATTAATGAGATAAACAATATGCTAAAAAGAATAATTAACGATATAAATCAGGTTAGAGAGACCTTTGAAAAAAATAATGAAGTTTCCATAAAAATGGGTGAAGCAATAAATGATTTAACATCAAAAATTTCAGAAAGCAGTTCTGTTATTAATGATATTTTAAAAAAAGTAATTGAAATTGATACAACTTCAAAAGAAGTTGAAAGAATTTTTGGAACAATTGCAATGGTTCATTCTGCTATTGGAGAACTTGAAGTTTAATGGAAAAAATTTTAATCATTAATCTTCAAAGAATAGGGGATATTTTTCAAAGTTTTCCTATTATTTTTTCACTAAAAAAAAAATTTTATATCTTTCAAATGAATTTTCTATAGAAGCATTTAATGTTGTTAAGTTAAAGAATTTTGATTATAAAATAATTGAATTTAAAAAAATTTTTGAAGAATTTCATTTAAAAAATTTTTCAAAAAATTACCTATATCTGAAAGAAATCATTAATGAAATAAATAGGGAAAAATTTTTCTGCGTATTAAATTTAAATTTTTCAAAACTTTCTGCAATAATTACAAGTTTAATTAATTGCGAATTAAAAATCGGTCCAAGGCTTTTAAATAAAGATGAAATTTTTATAGACAACAAAAATTTAATTGAACTTTTTTATGAGATTGATAAGTGTGAAAAAAAAGAGCACATTTTAAATTATTATTTTAAGGCTTTAAATATTTTTCCAGAAAAATTTTATATAAAAAAGGAAAATAATAATAATTTCATTATCTTCCATCCAGGAGCAAGTCATTTGAAGAAAAAATGGGGTATTGAAAATTTTTATAACTTAGGGAAATTATTAAAGAAAAAGTTTAATAATTTTAAAATAATTATTACTGGAAGTAAGTATGAAAGTAAAGAAAATGAAATACTTGAACAAAAATTAAAAATTGAAAAAATTGAAGTTGAAAACCTAACAGGAAAGCTTACATTTAAAGAAATTTTGAATGTTATAAATAATTCAAAATGGTTAATTTCAAGTGATACCTCAATTGCTCATCTTTCAGCATTGACATTAACAAATTCTGTAACTATATTTTTAGGCGGGTGTTATCATTATCACACATATCCTTATCAGATAAACAAATATGTAATTTTTCCAGATTTATATTGTTATCCATGCAAAATAAATGATAAATGTGATAAAATGGAATGCAAAAATAATGTTACACCAGAGAAAGTTTTTTCAATAATTTGTGGAGAAAAGGTAAAAAATTCATTAAAAACAATCTGGAAAGATAATTTTATAAAGCTTATATGATTTTAATATTTGACCTTGATAATACAATCTATTCCCCAGAAAGTGGGCTTTTTAAAGCTGTTGATAATAGGATAAATCTTTATTTGAAGAAATATTTGAAAATTCCTGAAAATAAAGTAAATGAGTTAAGAAAAAATTATTGGTTAAAGTATGGCACAACACTTAATGGATTAATGAGATTTCATAACATAAATCCAGTTCATTATCTTGAGTTTGTTCATGATGTAGAGATTAATGAATTTTTAAAGGAAGATGAGGAGTTAAAAAAGATTTTTTCTCAAATTGATTGCAAAAAATTTATATTTACAAATGGTTACAAACCATTTGCTTTAAATGTGCTTAATTCATTGGGAATTATCAATTATTTTGATGAAGTTTTTGATATTTTGTGGATGAATTACATTCCAAAACCAAAAATTTATGGCTATTTAAAGTTATTAAAAACATTAAAAGTAAGTGGGAAAAAATGTATAATATTTGATGATTTTCCATTAAATTTACTTCCAGCAAAGTGGATTGAGATGACAACAATTCTTGTTAATAAAAGGAAGATTAATTATTCTTTCATTGATAGAAGAATTTGTAAAATAAAAGAATTAAAAAATCTTCATTTTATTGTTGACATTTAAATTAATCTATTTTAATAATGGCTAAACCATCCTGAATTAATCTGGACTCTTAATGAAAATTCTTAATAATAGAGGAGTAAAATGCATTTAAAAGAGTTAAAAAAGAAAAGCATAATTGAATTGTATGATATTGCAAAAGATTTGCAGATTGAAGATTATGCCTCAATGAAAAAGCAGGAGTTGATATTTAATATCTTAAAAACTTATGCAAAAAAGAATGGAAACATTTATGGTGAAGGAGTTCTTGAAGTTTTACCAGATGGATTTGGTTTTTTAAGGTCTGTGGATTACAATTATTTGCCAGGGCCAGATGATATTTATGTATCACCGTCACAAATTAGGAAGTTTGGTTTGAAAACAGGTGACACTGTATCAGGTCAAATTAGGCCTCCAAAAGAAGGAGAGAAATATTTTGCCTTATTAAAGGTTGAATATGTAAATTGGGAGCCTGTTGAAAAAGTTCTTGATAGACCATATTTTGATAATTTAACTCCACTTCATCCAAATGAGAAATTCAACCTTGAGTATGACCCAGAAGTTCTATCAACAAGGATAATGGATTTATTAATTCCTATAGGAAAAGGCCAACGAGGTTTAATTGTTGCACCACCAAGGTCTGGTAAAACAGTTCTTCTTCAACAGATTGCAAATGCGATTACAACAAATCATCCTGAAGTTTATTTAATTGTTTTACTAATAGATGAAAGACCTGAAGAAGTTACTGAAATGGAAAGAACCGTTAAAGGAGAAATTATATCCTCAACATTTGATGAACCAGTTGAAAGACATATTCAGGTTGCAGAAATTGTTATAGAAAAAGCAAGAAGGCTTGTTGAACATGGAAAAGATGTTGTTATTTTACTTGACAGTATAACACGACTTGCAAGAGCCTATAATGCTGTAACTCCTTCAAGTGGTAAAGTATTGTCTGGAGGTATTGATGCAAATGCACTTTATAAACCAAAGAGATTTTTTGGTGCTGCAAGAAACATTGAAGAAGGAGGCTCATTAACAATAATTGCTACTGCATTAATAGAAACAGGAAGTAGAATGGATGATGTCATTTTTGAGGAATTTAAAGGAACTGGAAATATGGAAGTTAAACTTGATAGAAGACTTGCAGATAAAAGAATATTTCCTGCAATTGACCTTACATTATCTGGAACGAGAAAAGAAGAGCTTTTAATTGAAAAGAATACTCTTGCAAAAATTTGGCTCTTAAGAAAAGTATTAACAAGAATGGACCCAGTTGAAGCTATGGAATTTTTAATTGAGCATATGCAGGGAACAAAAAATAATGCTGAATTTTTAAGCAGAATGAACCAATAAAATCCATGAATTCCCTTCAAAAAGTCGAACTTCTTGCCCCAGCTGGTAGTTTTGAAGCTTTATATTCAGCTATTGAAAATGGAGCAGATGCTGTCTATTTAGGTTTAAAAAAATTTAATGCAAGAAATTATGCAAAAAATTTTGAACTTGAAGATATCCCATACATTTTAGATTATGCGCATTCAAAAGGGAAAAAAATTTACATCACTATAAACACATTAATAAAAGAAAATGAAATTAAAGAAGTATTTGAAATTTTAGAAAAATTAAATAAATTCAAGGTTGATGCAGTAATTTTTCAAGATTTATCAATAATTAAGCTTGTAAAAAAATATTTTCCTGAACTAAATCTTCATGCAAGCACACAACTTACAAATATTAATTCTTATGATGTTAAATTTCTTGAAGATTATGTAAAAAGAGTAATTCTTGAAAGACAGATTTTTATTGATGAAATAAAAAGAATTGTTGGAAATAGTAAAGTTGAAATAGAATGTTTTATCCATGGTGCATTATGTTATTCAATTTCAGGGAGATGTTTATTTAGCTCATATCTTGGTGGACAAAGTGGTAATAGAGGTAGGTGCACACAACCTTGCAGAAGATTATATTATTATAAAAGAAACAAAGGATACTATTTTTCTACAAATGATATGGAGGCAGTTTATATATTGGAAGATTTAATAAAAATAGGTGTAAATGCTTTTAAAATAGAAGGTAGAATGAAATCTGCACAATATGTTGGTAGTGTTGTTAAAGCATATAGAATTTTAATTGATGATTATTATTCAAATGGAAAAATTTCAGATTTTGCAAAACTTGAAGCAAAAAGTTTTATTAAAGATAGCTTTGGAAGGAAAACAACATTGGCATTTTTTGTAAAACCTTTACCACAGATTGTGGAACCTAAACTTTCAGGAAACACTGGATTGTATATTGGAAAAATTATTGAAAAATCAAATAGATATTTAAAATTTAAAACCTTACATGAGGTTGAAGTTTATGATAGAATTAGGGTTCAAAGTTTAAATGAGGATGAAAAGAGAGTAAGTTTTAGAATTAGAAAAATATTCAATATAAATGGGAAAGAGATAAAAAGAGCAAATAAAGGTGATATAATTGTAATTCCAGTGGAGAAAAAGTTTGAAGTAAAAAAAGGTGACCTTGTTTTTAAAACCCAATCAGTTAGAACAAGAATAAAGTTAAAAGATGAGGAAAGTGTGATTAATATGATAAAAAAATCGTATAAATTCTTAATACCAGTTTTTATAAAAGGTGAATTTGATGGCAATAGTTTACTATTTTCATATAAAGATAAATTATTTAGATATAATGTTCCCTTATATTCTGCTGAAAAAACTAAATTGACAAAAGATGTAATAGAAAAATATTTTAAGCCAAAATTTACAAAAAATAATTTGGATTTAGATATTGAATTCAATGAATGCAGAATTGTTGTTCCCCAAAAGGAATTGAAAAAAATAGGAGAAGATTTGGCAGAAAAAATAAAAAAAATAGTTAATGAAGAAAAAATAGAACCTGAAGTTGAATTAGATGAGATTATTAAAATTCCAAAAGAGAAGGAATTTTATTTTAAAATGCCTTCAATGACAGATATTGTGCTATTTCCAGATAATTTTTCTGATAATATAATTTTACCTGTTCATTCTCATGTAGAAGAGATTTATGGAAAGTTTGAAAAAAAATTTAAAAAACTTATTGATAGAGTAATATTTTGTATTGATGATATTTTATCTGAAGAAAAGTTGGATTTTTATAGAAAGAAAATAGAATTTTTAAAATCCAAAGGTTTTTATAAGTTTTTTCTAAATTCAAAAGCTGAATTTATATTTTTCAGGGATAACTTAAATTATTTTTTAGTAGCATCATCAAATTTTCATGTTACAAATAGTGTTTCAATGGAATTTTTAAAAGAAATAGGTTTTTCTAAAATAGTTCTTTATATAGAAAATGATAAAAAAAATTTAAGAAAATTCTTTTTTAAAATTGATACCATAATTCCTGTTTTTTCTTACATTAAACTTATGGTATCAAGAATACCTAATACTATAGAGAAAAGCACTAAACTATCTGACTTAAGAAAAAAAGAGAATTTATATTTTAAAGTGAGTAAAGATAGTTTTGAGCTTTACCATCTTGAACCTTTTACAATAACAAATCATATTGAAGAACTTTATTTTATGGGATACAGAAACTTTTTATTTGATATTTCCAATTATTTGAAATATAGAAATAATCTCCCAGCAATAATTAGAAATTTTAAAAAAGGGATTTCTCCTGTTAAAGGGAGAGATTTTAATTATACTCATGAATGGGTTTAATTATTAGCATGATTAGCATGAACAATGAGAATACATTTGATGGGAATTCTTGCGAGTGGGTTAATATAGACTTTCAACAATATTACAAAGCAAAATAAAAGGCTCACTTTTTGTGAGCCTTTAATTGATTTTTTTTTTCTATTTTGTTAGTA
>CAZQKL010000015.1:11704-26780 GCA_964593895.1 uncultured bacterium | reverse complement strand
AGAAAACTTGCTGAGAGAACTTCAGGAGCAACAAAAGAGATAAAAGATATAATAGACCAAATGATAACAAATGTTAAAAAAGCTGTAAATCAAAGTAATAGAAGCATTACTGAAATGAATAATGGATTGGATATGTTAAATACCGCGGGTAAACAACTTGATGAAGTTGTTGAAAAATCTGAAAAATCAAAACAATTTTCAAAACAGATAGCTATTGCTTCAAATGAACAGAGGGAAGTTATTCATCAAATAACCACATCTGTAAATAAAGTAGTAGATGAAGCGAAAGATATAAATGAAAAAGTAAATAATCTTAAAGATAATGCTAATTTCATGATAAATGAATTTTCAAAAATAATTGACGCTACAGCAAATATTAAAAATAATATAGAAACATTAAAAGAAAATTCAAAAATTTTAGCAAAAATTTCTGATGAATTATACAATATAACCAATGAAACAGTCCAGATTGCAAAACTTTCACAGGCTGCTGGTAAAACAATAAACTTATCAATTCAAGAGATAGCAAATCAGGTTAAAAATATTCAAACAGGCACACAGGAACAGGCAGATGCGTCAAATTTAATAAATAAAGCCATGAATGAAATTCAAAGCTTATGTGAAAAAACAATAAAAATAGCGGAAAATTCTTTTGAACAGACAAAAGAGATGAATAATCTTATTCTAAAATTAAATAAACTTGTAAAAGGATTTAAACTTAAAGAAAAATTTTTTCCACAAAATTAAACCATTTTAGCGATTTCTTTTGCAAAGTATGTAATTATCATATCCGCACCAGCTCTCTTAATGGAGATTAAAATTTCTAACATTACCTTTTTGCCATCTATCCATCCAAGTTTATCTCCAGCTTTTACAATAGAATACTCACCACTTACATTATAGGCACAAACTGGTCTGTTAAATTTTTCTTTTACCCTGTAAATTATATCAAGATATGCAAGAGCTGGCTTCACCATAACAATATCAGCACCTTCTTCAATATCAAGCTCAACCTCTCTTAATGCTTCATTTGAATTGTAAATATCCATCTGATAGCTTCTTCTATCACCAAATCTTGGCGAAGATTCTGCAGCATCCCTAAATGGACCGTAAAATGAAGATGCATATTTTGCAGAATAAGCCATTATTGGAATATTATAATAACCATTTTTATCAAGAATTTCTCTTATTACTTTTACCCTTCCATCCATCATATCTGAAGGAGCAACAATGTCTGCTCCTGCTTTAACATGACTTAAAGCTTCTTTTGCAAGAAGATTTAGTGTATCATCATTTTCTACATCATCATTGCAAATTACACCGCAATGCCCATGAGATGTATATTCACAAAGACAAACATCAGTAATTATTATTAAATTTGATGTAACCTCTTTTATTGCTCTAATTGTCCTCTGAATTATTCCTTCATCATTGTATGCTTCATAACCAAATTCATCTTTTTTCTCAGGAATTCCAAAAAGAATAACAGCAGGTATTCCAAGTTTTTCAATTTCGGTTACTTCTTTTACAACATTATCAATACTCATCTGATACACATCTGGCATTGATGGAACTTCCCTTTTTATATTTTCACCCTCAACAACAAAAATAGGATAAATCAAATCATCAACAGAAATTTTTGTTTCTCTAATTAATCTTCTAAAATTTTCAGTTTTTCTTAATCTTCTTGGTCTATACTTTGGGAAAAACATCACATATCCTCCAATTATCTCCAAACTTCAATAGCTATATCAGGACACATTAATGCACAATTTCCACATCCTATACATGCGTCCATATCAGTTACTTGAATTACAAGATACCCTTTTTTATTTATTTTATTTGATAACTCTAATATACCTTTTGGACAGACAACAGTGCATAACTCACAACCTTTGCACCTTTCTTCATCAATAATTATTTTAGCCATTTGCCACCTCTATAAAAGTTTTTTTCAACTTTTCTGCACTTAATCCATTAATATCTCTTAAAACTTCTTGTGAGCCATGAGGAACAAAATTGTTTATACCAATTATTTTAAATTTTTCAAAATTAAAAATATTTCTTTTTGCACACAATTCCAAAATCGCACTTCCTGCGCCACCATTAATTATTCCTTCTTCAACAACAATTATCTTTTTAAACTTTTTTAATTTATCAATAAGCAAATCTTCATCAAGTGGTTTTACAAACCTTAAATTAATAATTTCTGGATTAAAATTTAAGTCATTAATAGCTTTTTCTACTTCCTGAAAAATAGAACCAACTGAAATAATGAGAATATCTTCACCTTCTTTTATAATTTCAGCTTTCCCAAAAGGAATTTCTTTAAAATTTTTATCAAGTTTAACACCCTTTCCAAAACCTCTTGGATATCTAATTGCAACAGGATTAGAAATCTTTTCAATTGCTGTATAAATCATATGCTTTAGCTCATTTTCATCCTTTGGACACATTACCACCATATTTGGAATATGTCTTAAATACGCAATATCAAAAAGTCCATGGTGAGTTATACCATCTTCCCCTACGATGCCAGCTCTATCAATTGCAAAAACAACATGAAGATTTTGAATTGCTATATCATGAACAATCATATCGTAAGCTCTCTGCAGAAAAGTTGAGTAAATTGCAACCACAGGGATAAATCCTTCTAAAGTTAATCCTCCAGCAAATGTGACCGCATGCTGTTCACAAATCCCAACATCAAAAAATCTTTGAGGGAACTTTTCACCAAACTTTTCAAGTCCTGTTCCTGAAGGCATTGCAGCAGTAATTCCAATAATTTTATCATTTTTCTCTGCTAATTCAATTATTGCATCAGCAAAAACTTCTGTATATGTTTTTATCCCTTTTTTCTTTTCTGCTTCACCAGTTTCAATTTTGAACTTCCCTATTCCATGAAATTTTGTGGGATTTTTTTCTGAAAATTCATACCCTTTTCCTTTTTTTGTGATTACATGAATTAAAATAGGTTTCTTTAATGGTTTTATTTTTTCAAAAGTTTCTGTTAATTCATCAATATTATGACCATCAATTGGACCAAAATATGTAAAATTTAACTCCTCAAAAATTATTCCAGGAGGGACAATAAATCCTTTAAATGTTGTTTCTGCATGTTTGGCAAATTTTAAAATCTGCTCACCAATTCCAGGGATTAATCCCAACCTCTTTTTTATATCCTCTCTTAACTTTAAGACCACTTTTCCAGTCATAATTTTACTTAAATATCGTGATAAAGCTCCAACATTTTTAGATATACTCATTTCATTATCATTTAAAATTACAATTAAATCTTTATCAAGATGACCAGAATGATTTAATGCTTCAAAGGCTATTCCAGAAGTTAAAGAACCATCTCCAATAACAGCTATGACTTTATTACTTTCTCTTTTTAAATCTCTTCCAACAGCAAACCCTGTTACTGCTGAAATTGAAGTTCCACTATGACCTGTTCCAAAATGGTCAAATTTGCTCTCTTTAATACTTGGAAAACCGCTAATTCCTCCAAATTTTCTTAAAGTTTGAAATCTATCTTTCCTATCTGTTAAAATTTTATAAGCATAACTTTGATGACCAACGTCCCACACAATTTTATCTTTTCTAAAATCAAAACTATAAAGTAAAGCAATTGTTAATTCCACAACTCCAAGACTACTTGCAAGATGACCACCATTTTTTGAAACAACTTCAATTATTAATCTTCTTACTTCATCTGGAAGTTTTTTTATATCAGAGTATTTTAATTTTTTAAAATCATCATAATTTTTGATTCTATCTAAAATTCCCATCAACTAACCCTTTTTACAAAAAAATCAGCAATTGATGATAAAATTTTTCCTTTTTCTCCAAGAAATTCTATTTCTTTTTTAGCTTCACTTACCAATTTTTCTGCAATTTCTTTTGATTTTTCAACTCCCATACAAGCTGGATATGTTGCTTTACCCTTTTCCATATCTTTCCCTACTTTTTTACCCAAACTTTTTTCATCTCCAATAACATCTAATAAATCATCAACAATTTGAAAAGAAAGTCCAATTTTAAATCCAAAATTTCTAATTCTTTCAATTTTCATGCTGTCATTTGTAGAAATAATAGCACCAGATAAACATGATGCTTCAATTAATTTAGCTGTTTTATTTTGATGAATTTTATCCACTTCATCTTTAGTAAAAAACTTATTTTCAAAAATAATATCAAGAACTTGACCAGCAACCATGCCAGTTGAACCAACGGCTTTTGAAATAATCTCAATTATTTTCAATTGCTTTTCTTTTGAAATTTCCTCATAGAAATCTGAATTTGAAAGAATAAAAAATGCATCAGTAAGTAGAGCGTCTCCAGCTAAAATTGCAACAGCCTCTCCAAAAACCTTATGATTTGTTAATCTTCCTCTTCTGTAATCATCATTATCCATTGCAGGCAGGTCATCATGAATTAATGAATATGTATGAATAAATTCAATTGCACATCCTATTGTTAAAGCATCATGGAGATTTCCTCCTAATGCTTCAGAAACAGAATAGGTTAAAATTGGTCTTAATCTTTTGCCACCAGCTTCAAGACTATATCTCATTGATTTTTTCAAAATTTCAGGAGAATTTTCTGTCACCACATCAAAAATTTCAAATAATCTTTTTTCAAAAATTTCTTTTTTTTCTTTCAAATATTCATTAAAATCTTGCATTAGAAATCTTCTAAAATCAATCCTTTATCATCTTTTCCTGTAATTATTTTTATCTTTCCTTCAATCTCTTCAAGCCTATTCTGGCAAAATTTTACAAGTTTCATCCCTTCTTCATACAACGAAATGCTCTCTTCAAGAGATATGTCTCCCTTTTCAAGTTTACTTACAATTTCTTCTAACCTTTTTAATGCCTTTTCAAAACTTTTTTGCTCACTCATATTTTTTCTTTACACCAAATATTTCAAAATATCAACTTTACAAAATTCCATTTTTTTTATATACTGGGCAACCAAAAATTAAAAGGAGTAAAGCAATGAATATTTCAGTAAAAGTTCAACGATATATTGAAGGAGCATCATGGATAAGAAAAATGTTTGAAGAAGGAGCTTTACTTATAAAGGAATATGGTAAAGAAAATGTTTACGATTTTTCTCTTGGCAATCCAAATTTAGAACCTCCAGAAAAATTTAAAGAGGTTGTGAAAAAATTAATTGATGACCCAACTCCAAATATGCACAGTTACATGCCAAATGCAGGAATTCCTTATGTTAGAAAAGCTATTGCAGATTATCTAAATAAAACAGAAGGATTGAATTTAGATGAAAATTCAATAGTAATGTGCTGTGGAGCTGGTGGGGGATTAAATGTTGTTTTAAAAGCAATTACAAATCCTGGAGATGAAATATTAACAATAGCTCCATTTTTTGTTGAATACAAATTTTATGCTGATTATGCTGATGGTTTTTTAAAACCAGTAGATTCAAATGAAGATTTCAGCATTAACTTTAAAAATCTTGAAAATGCAATAACAGAAAAAACAAAAGCATTGATTATAAATTCACCTAACAATCCAACTGGAAGAATTTATTATCAGGATGAAATAAATAAGCTTGTGGAATTATTGGAAAAAAAGGAGAAAGAATTTGGTAATCCAATATATTTAATTAGTGATGAACCTTACAAAAAGTTAGTGTATGAAGATGTTAAATTACCTTCAATTTTAAAATCTTATAAACATTCAATTGTAGTGAATTCATTTTCAAAAGACTTATCTTTAGCAGGAGAAAGAATAGGATATATTGCTGTAAATCCTGAAGCAAAAAATTATGAATTATTAATGGAAGCTATTATTTTCTGCAATAGAACTCTTGGATTTGTGAACGCACCAGCTTTGATGCAGAGAGCTGTTGCTGAATTACTTGACGAAAAAGTTGACATTAATTATTACAAAAGAAACAGAGACACTCTTTATGAAATAATGAATAATGCAGGATTTAAGTTTCCAAAACCTGAAGGAGCTTTTTACTTTTTCCCAAAATCTCCAATAGAAGATGATGTTGAATTTGTTAAGATTGCTCAAAAACATAAAATTTTAGTTGTTCCAGGAAGTGGATTTGGAAGAAAAGGTTATTTTAGAGTTGCATACTGTGTAAGTTATGAAACAATATTAAATTCTGAAAAAGCGTGGATTGAGCTTGGAAAAGAATTTTTTAAATGAAAATTCTCTCTCTTGATACATCTACAAAAGCTGGAAGTGTAGCAATTTTAGAAGATGATACAATTATTGGAGAAGTTTATTTTTCTTTAGAAAAAACCCATTCTGAGAGAATTTTACCAATAATTGATTATGTATTGAATTTTACAAACATAGATTTAAATGAAATTGATTTTTTTGTTTCAGGGATTGGTCCTGGCTCTTTTACTGGGATAAGAATTGGTCTATCAATAATTAAAGCCTTTTCATTTGTTTTTAAAAAACCAATAATTGGAATAAATTCTTTTCAAGCAATAAAATCTAAATTTCATTTTAAAAATTTTATAATCATTATCCCAGCAAGAAAAACTGAATTTTTTTACGCAATTATAAAAGAAGGGCAAATACATTCTTATTCAACAACAAAAGATGAATTCCCATCAAATATTGATACTGCAGTTATTTTAAAAAATTCCATCTTCAAAGGTATACAAAATTTTTCAAACAGATTTAAAAACTTTAAAAAAATATATTTCACAGAGTTATTTGCACACGATTTTGGTAAAGTTGCAATAAATGATATAAATGCTAAAAAAATAACCTATGATGTAAACCCATTTTATATGAAACTTTCTGATGCAGAGGAAAAATTAATTAAAACTTGACAATTTAAATAGTTGCTGATATTCAAAAGTTGTTTTAAAATTCAACAAGGAGGGAAATATGAAAAGAAGAGATTTTATTAAAAAAGTAGGCGTAGGAGTTGCAGCAGCAACAGCAGCAACCGCTGTAAAAGCTCCTTATGTTATAGCAAAGAAAAAATATATATGGAAAATGTGTACAACTTGGCCTCCTCATTTCCCAGTATTAGGTGAAGGAGCAGACCTATTTGCAAAATGGGTTGAAGAGATGAGTGATGGTAGAATGAAAATTGAAGTTTACGGTGGAGGTGAACTTGTTCCTGCTTTAGGTGTTTTTGATGCTGTTAGAACTGGAAATGTTGAAATGGGTCATTCTGCTTCATATTACTGGGCAGGGAAGGCTCCAGCTGCTCAATTTTTTGCTGCTGTTCCATTTGGTATGAATGCTCAACAGGTTAATGCATGGTTCTATGGAGGAAATGGCTGGAAATTATGGAAAGAATTATATGCAGAATTTGGACTTGTTCCATTTCCAGCAGGAAACACTGGAGTTCAGATGGGTGGATGGTTTAATAAAAAGATAAATTCAATTGATGACTTAAAAGGTTTAAAAATGAGAATTCCAGGTCTTGGTGGAAAAGTTATTGCAAAAGCAGGTGCTACAGCAGTATTAGTTGCTGGTGGTGAAATTTATACAAACCTTGAAAGGGGAGTTATTGATGCTACTGAATGGGTTGGCCCATATCACGATTATTTAATGGGATTTTATAAAGCAGCAAAATATTACTACTATCCAGGATGGCATGAGCCTGGAACTGTTCTTGAAATAATGATTAACAAAAAAGCATGGGAAAAGTTACCAAAAGACCTTCAAGATATAATTACAACAGCAGCAGCTCGCTCAAATATTTGGATGTTATCTGTATTTGAATCTAAAAACGAATACTATCTTGAAAAACTTGTAAAAGAACATCATGTTAAATTATTAAAATTTCCTGACTCTGTTTTAAAACAACTTAAAAAATATGCTCATGAAGTTGTATTAGAAATAGCTGAAAAAGATAAAACTGGTTTCAGTAAAAAAGTTTATGAAGATTATATGAAATTTTTCAAACAAATCCAGAAATGGAAGAAAATCTCAGAAGATGCATACAGCCATGCCCTTTCATTATAAAATCTATCCAGGGTGCAGGTTTTCCCTGCGCCCTGTTCTTAAATTCACAATAAAAATTTATTGAATTATATTTTCCCCTATGGTAATTGGTATACAATTTTATCTGGAGAAACATAAATGGAGAAAAATACTCAAAAAAAGAAAAAAATTTTAAATGCAAGAACTGCTGGTGTAATTGAAGAAGAGAAAAAATCTCCTGTAACAGTATATAAAGCATGGTGCAAAGGGTGTGGAATTTGCATAGCATTTTGCCCTCAGGGAGTTCTTGATTTTGATAAAGATGGGAAATCTTATCCAAAACATCCTGAAAAGTGCATTAAATGCATGCAGTGTGAACTTAGATGTCCAGATTTTGCAATAACTGTCAATAAAGATGAGGAGTAAAAAATGCCTCCAAAAAAAAATAATTTCATTTTAATGCAGGGTAATGAAGCTGTTAGTCAAGGTGCTATAGATGCAGGGGTTAGATTTTTTGCAGGTTATCCTATTACTCCTGCAACTGAAATAGCAGAAATTTTATCAAATAAACTACCTGAAGTTGGCGGGAAATTTATTCAAATGGAAGATGAGATAGGTTCAATAGCAGCAGTTATTGGAGCATCAATTGGCGGTATAAAATCAATGACCGCAACTTCAGGTCCAGGTTTTTCATTGATGCAGGAAAATATAGGATTTGCATGCATAACAGAAGTTCCAATTGTAGTTGTAAATGTAATGCGAGGAGGACCATCAACAGGACTACCAACTTCTCCTTCTCAAGGAGATGTAATGCAGGCAAGATGGGGAACTCATGGAGACCATCCAATAATTGTGCTTTCAGCTTCAAGTGTAATTGATGCATATTTTAATACAATAAAAGCGGTGAATTTAAGTGAAAAATTTAGGAACCCTGTTATTTTACTTCTTGATGAGGTTGTTGCACATATGAGAGCAAGGGTGTCACTTCCACCAAAAGATGAAATTGAGGTAATTGAAAGGATAAAACCAACAATGCCTCCAGAATGGTATATTCCATATGAAAATACATTGACTGGTGTGCCACCAATGGCAAGTTTTGGAGATGGTTACAGATATCATATTACAGGACTTATTCATGATGAAAGAGGTTTTCCAACATCTAAACCTGATGAAATAAAAAGAGGTTTTTTAAGACTATTTGAAAAAATTGAAAAAGGTTTTAGAGAAATATGTGAAGTTAGATATTATAAAATGGATGATGCAGATTATTGTATTGTTGCTTATGGCAGTGTTGTTTTAAGTGCAAAATCTGCGATTGAAATTTTAAGAGAAGAAGGGATTAAAGTAGGTCTTCTTGAACTTGTAACATTATGGCCATTCCCAAGATTTGCTTTTGATAAAATTTTAAATGCTGGAATTAAAGGAATATTTGTTCCAGAAATGAATATGGGACAGGTTTATAGAGAAGTTGTTAGAGTTACTGAAAGAAAAGTTCCTATAAAAAAGTTAAATAAAATTATTGGGGAACTCATTACCCCAATGGAAATTATTAAAGAGATAAAAAAATTTTAAGGAGTTGTAGATGCTTTCAAATAAACAGTTACTTGAAAAGTATTTACGTCATGATAAAAAATTTCCTCATCTATGGTGTCCAGGATGTGGAAATGGAATAATTTTACATGCTATTTTAATGGCAATAGATGAGCTTGAGCTCAAAAAAGATGAGATTGCAATGATTTCAGGAATTGGTTGTTCTGGTAGAACACCAGTGTATGTTGATTTTAACACTTTACATACAACACATGGAAGAGCTCTTGCTTTTGCAACAGGACTAAAATTAGCTAAACCTTCTTTACATGTTATTGTTATAATGGGTGATGGTGATGCAACAGCTATTGGAGGAAATCATTTAATTCATGCATGCAGAAGAAACATAGATATGACAGCAATTATCTATAATAATTTTATTTACGGAATGACAGGTGGACAATACAGCCCAACAACTCCATATCATGCAAAAGCTACAACTTCCTTACATGGTAACATTGAAAGACCTTTTGATATTTCTGAACTTGTAAAAACTGCAGGTGCAACTTTTGTTGCTCGTTCAACAACCTATCATGTAAGACAGCTGTCAAATTTAATTCAACAAGCATTAATGCATAAAGGTTTTTCTGTTGTTGAAGTTATAACACACTGTCCAACAACTTATGGTAGAAGAAATAAAATCCCAGACCCTGTTGACATGATGAAATGGGAAAAGGAAATTGCAGTTCCAATTGAAAAAGCAAAAAACATGAAACCAGAAGAACTTGAAGGAAAAATAATTACAGGCATTCTTGTCCAGAAAGAACTTCCAGAATATTGCGAACAATATGAAGAAATTATTAGAAAAAAAATGAAAGGGGCAAAAAATGCCAAAAAGAATTGAAATTAGACTTGCAGGAACTGGTGGACAGGGACTGATTTTAGCTGGAATAATTTTGGCTGAAGCTGCAATTTTAGATGGAAAAAATGTTGTTCAATCTCAAAGTTATGGACCTGAAGCAAGAGGTGGAGCTTCCAAATCTGAAGTTATTATTTCTGATGGAGAAATATTCTATCCCAAAGCGACAAAACCTGATATTTTTCTTGCTATGAGCCAGGAAGCATGTAATAGATACTTTAATGATTTAAAACCTGGTGGAGTATTCATTATAGATTCAACTTTTATCACAAATGTTCCAACAACAAATGCTTATCAGATACCAATTACTGAAAAAACAATTAAACATTTAAAAAAACCTGTGTTTGCAAACATTGTTGCTCTTGGAATTCTCTGCGAAATAACAAAAATTGTGTCAAGAAAAAGTCTTACTAAAGCTGTTCTTGACAGAGTTCCAGACGCTTTTAAAGAACAGAATAAAAAGGCTTTACAACTTGGATTTAGATTAGGCAAAAAAGAGAGTAAAAATACAACTGAACAGACTGATTTCTCTGCTGATGAGTAAAATAATTAAAATTTCCCTTTGTCAGATAAATACAACAGTTGGAGATATTAAAGGAAATATAGAAAAAATTGTTGAGTATGCAAATAATTGTAAAGATAGTGATTTTATAGTTTTTCCTGAACTTTCAGTTTCAGGCTATCCACCTGAAGACCTTTTATTTAAAAAACATTTTATTGATGATTGCAAAAAATTTTTAAATAATAACTTAAAAAAATTGCCAGAAGAAGCATTTATTTTAATTGGACATCCAGATTTTAATGAAAAAGGAGAAGTTGTAAATAGATTAAGTGTAGTTTTAAATGGAAAGATTATTCTTTATTACGATAAAATAAACCTTCCAAATTACAGTGTTTTTGATGAAAAAAGATACTTTTCTCCTGGTGATTGCTTAAAATCAATTTACTGGGATGATATAAATTTTTCATTATCAATATGCGAAGATATCTGGGTTGAAGATAATATAATAACTGCAAGTAAAAACCTTTTTTTATCAGATATTATCTTTAATATTTCTGCAAGTCCTTATCATATCTATAAATTTAATGAAAGGGTGAAATTATTCTCAAAATTTACAAAAGAGAATAATTGCATTTTAGCATACTGCAATCTTGTAGGTGGACAGGATGAATTAATATTTGATGGAAATAGTTTTATTCTTGAAAAAGATAAAATTATTGCAAAAGGAAAAGCATTTGAAGAAGATATTATTTCAGCTTACATTGATATAGATTCTCTATTCAATGAGTATGAATATTCAACATTCAAAATTGAAAAATTTTCAAAAATAAAATCCACAAGTAGCGTTAAAATAAAAAAAAGATTTAAAGTTAAAGAAAAAGGAGAAAATACTTTAATTTTAAAAAAGTATTCAGTGGAAGAGGAAGTTTTTGAAGCATTAAAACTTGCATTAAAAGATTATGTTCATAAAAATGGTTTTAATAAGGTGATAGTAGGGATAAGTGGTGGAATTGATTCTGCTTTAACCGCAACAATATGTGCTCTTACTCTTGGGAGTAGAAATGTTTTAGGAATATCAATGCCTTCAAAATTTACATCTAAAGAAACAAAATCAGATGCAAAAATTTTAGCTGAAAATCTTGGTATAGAGTTTTATGAGATTCCAATTATTGATATATTTAATGCATATCTTAACGCATTTGAGCCTTATTTTAAGGGATTACCTTTTGATGTAACTGAGGAGAATCTTCAGGCAAGAATTAGAGGAAATATTTTAATGGCATTTTCAAATAAATTCAAAGCTCTTGTTATTACAACAGGTAATAAAAGTGAATTAACTGTTGGTTATGCAACAATTTATGGAGATATGGCAGGAGGATTTGCACTTTTAAAAGATTTACCAAAAATGCTTGTATATGATATTGCAAATTTTATAAATAATAAATTTAAAAAAGAGATAATACCTGAAACAATAATTAAAAGACCACCAAGTGCAGAGTTAAGACCTAATCAGAAAGATGAAGATACTCTTGTGCCCTACCCTTTACTTGATAAATTTTTAAAATTGTTTATTGAAGAAGATAAAAACCTTGATAATTTTAAATTCTTAAAACCCGAAGATTTAAAAAAATTAATAAAATTTGTTTACATTAATGAGTATAAAAGAAGACAGGCTCCAGTTGGACCTAAAATAACAAAAAGGGCTTTTGGAAAAGACAGAAGATATCCTATCACAAATAAGTATAATGAAATTTTCTACTCAAACATCAATAACCACAGTTAGTTCATAGTTATTATTTGAATTTTTTAGCTCAAGATTATGATAAGTTGCACTTTTAAAGTCATTTTTAAACTCAATAAATTCACATTGAGATAAAAAGAGATTTATTTCTAAAAAATTTTCATTTATTTCAATAATTTCAAAATTTTTAACTAATTTCCCAATTTCTTTATAAAATATTAGCTCATTAATAAGTCTAACAACTAAAAACTCAAACTTTTCATCTTCTATTTTTAAAGTTTCTTTAATTTCATTTTTATCGCAATTATTTGCTATAGTTTGATTAAAATAAAAATCAAATACAGAAGAAATTAAAGCGGGGAAATTCTCCCCCGCAAATTTCACTTTAAAATCAGCTGTATGAGGAAGAATTTCAAACATTTAAGCTACTTTTTCCATTGCCTTAAATACAATCTCACCATTTTCAACATCAACAACCACATCACTTCCAGGTTTAACATTTCCAGCAACAATTTCCTTTGCAAGTGGAGTTTCAACATATCTCTGAATTGCTCTTTTTAATGGTCTTGCTCCAAAATGTGGGTCATATCCAACATTTACAAGATATTCTTTAGCTTTATCAGTAAGGGTAATTGTAATATCTTGTTCAGCCAATCTATTATTAAGATATCTAAGTTGAATATCAATAATTTTTTTAACATGCTCTTTTGTTAATCCATGGAATACAACTATTTCATCAATTCTATTTAAAAATTCTGGCTTAAAGTAACTTCTCAACAAATTAAACACTTGCTGTTTCATCTTTTCGTAATCATCTGTTGGTTTGTAATTTAGAATAATGTCACTTCCAATATTTGAAGTCATAATTATTACTGTATTTTTAAAATCAACGGTTCTTCCCTGAGAATCTGTAAGCCTTCCATCGTCAAGAATTTGTAAAAGAATATTAAAAACATCTGGATGAGCTTTTTCAATCTCATCAAGTAGAATAACTGAGTATGGTCTTCTTCTTACTGCTTCTGTCAATTGTCCTCCTTCTTCATATCCAACATATCCAGGAGGAGCTCCAATTAATTTTGCTACAGTATGTCTTTCCATGTATTCACTCATATCAAGTCTTATCATATTATTTTCATCGTCAAACAAAGCTTCAGCAAGAGCTTTTGCAAGTTCTGTTTTTCCAACACCAGTTGGACCTAAAAATATAAAACTACCAATTGGACGATTTGGGTCTTTTAAACCAGCTCTTGCTCTAATAATTGCATCGCAAACTGCCTTTACAGCTTCATCTTGACCAACAACTCTTTCATGTATATATTTTTCAAGATTAAGGAGTTTCTCTTTTTCACTTTCAAGAAGTTTTGTAACAGGAATTCCTGTCCATTTACTTACAATTAAAGCAATATCTTCTTCATCAACTTCTTCTTTAATAAGTTTAAAGGAGACTTTACTTTCAAGCTCTTTTAACTTTCTTTCAAGTTCAGTTAATTTTCCATATTTTAATTCAGCAGCTCTATTTAAATCATATTCTCTTTCTGCTTTTTCTATTTCAATTTTTGTATCTTCAATTTCCTTTTTCAATCTTCTAATCTCTTCAATCTGCTGTTTTTCAATTTGCCACTGTTGTTCAAGTTCTTGCTTCTTTTTCCTCAATTCTTCAAGCTCTTTTCTTATCATTTCAAGTCTTTTCTTACTTGCATCATCATTTTCCTTCTTTAAACCAGCTTCTTCAATTTCAAGTTGCATTACTTTTCTTGAAATTTCATCAAGTTCGCTTGGCATACTATCCATCTCTGTTCTTAATCTTGCTGCAGCTTCATCAACTAAATCAATCGCTTTGTCTGGTAAAAATCTATCGCTTATATATCTATGACTTAAAACTGCTGCAGCAACAAGTGCAGAATCTTTTATTCTAACACCGTGATGATTTTCATATCTTTCTTTTAATCCTCTTAAAATTGAAATTGTATCTTCAACGCTTGGTTCTTTAACATAAACAGGCTGAAATCTTCTTTCCAATGCTGGGTCTTTTTCTATATATTTTTTGTATTCATTTAATGTTGTTGCTCCAATGCAGTGAAGTTCTCCTCTTGCTAACATTGGTTTCAATAAGTTACCTGCATCCATTGCTCCTTCAGCAGCACCAGCACCAACAACTGTATGAAGCTCATCAATAAATAGAATAATTCTACCTTCAGATTTTTGAATTTCTTTTAGCACCGCTTTTAATCTCTCTTCAAACTCTCCTCTATATTTTGCACCTGCAATTAATGCTCCCATATCAAGTGAGAGTATCTCCTTATCTTTTAATCCTTCAGGAACATCCTTATTTACAATTCTTAATGCAAGTCCTTCAACTATTGCTGTTTTTCCAACTCCTGGTTCTCCAATTAAAACAGGATTATTCTTTGTTCTTCGTGAAAGAACCTGAATTACTCTCCTTATCTCTTCAT
>CAZQKL010000015.1:0-11694 GCA_964593895.1 uncultured bacterium | reverse complement strand
ATCTCTACCAATAACAGGGTCAAGTTTTCCTTCTCTTGCTTTTTGAGTTAAATTTACAGTAAATTTATCAAGTGCATTCATTGTAGCTTCTGGATTTGGACTTGTCACTTTTTCATTCCCCCTTATTTTTTGTAATGAAGCTGAAAAACTTGCTTCATTAATACCATATTTTGCAAAAATTTGATTAATGTTATCATAATTTCCAAGTTTAAAAAATGCAAGAAATAAATGTTCAACACTAATATATTCATCCTGCATAGATTTCATTAAATTTTCAGCTTCAATAAAAACTCTATTTAATCTCGTTGTTATGTAGATGTTATTTGCATCATATCCAGGTCCTGCAACCTGGGGTAATTTTTTTAGTTCAGCTTCTATATCTTTTAATAAAGCATTTATATCAACTCCAATATCTTTTAAAACATTTGGGACAATACCATCATCCTGACTTATTAAAGCATGAGCAAGATGTTCTACATCAATATTTTGATGTCCTTTAGATATTGCCAATTTTTGAGCATCTTGTATTGCTTCTATTGATTTTTGTGTAAATTTATTCCAATCCATTTTAACCTCCTGAAAAATTATTGTTTATAATAATTTAGGTTTTTTTAAAAAAAGGTCAATAATTTCTCTTGAAAAAGTTAAATTTATCAGTTATTGTTAGTTTCACAAAAAAGAG
Organism: uncultured bacterium; assembly: GCA_964593895.1. Lineage (GTDB taxonomy): Bacteria > DYJV01 > DYJV01 > DYJV01 > JALVYZ01 > CAZQKL01. Next base: position 11,012 of record CAZQKL010000015.1, on the reverse strand, counting down.
GGGTGATAAAATGGAATATGAAGCAGTTATTGGCTTAGAAGTTCATGCACAATTATTAACAGAAAGCAAAATATTCTGTTCATGTTCCAATAAATTTGGTGACACTCCTAATGAAAATACTTGTCCAGTTTGCACTGGCCAACCTGGGTCTTTACCTGTTTTAAATAAAAAAGCCCTTGAATATGCAATAAAAGCAGGTCTTGCTACAAATTGTGAAATTGCAAATAGAAGTGTCTTTGCAAGAAAAAATTACTTTTATCCAGACCTACCAAAAGGATATCAAATTTCACAATATGAACTTCCACTTTGCAAAAATGGAAAATTAAAGATTTTGGTTAATGGGAAAATTAAGGAAATAGGAATTACACGAATACATATGGAAGAAGATGCAGGAAAGCTTATACATGAAGGTAATGACCCAAATTCAAGCTATGTTGATTTTAATAGAACTGGAACTCCATTAATTGAAATTGTTTCTGAACCAGATATAAGAAGTCCTGAAGAAGCAGTTGAATATCTAAAAATTTTGAGAGCAACTTTAATGTATCTTGGAATATGTGATGGCAATATGGAAGAGGGAAGTTTTAGGTGCGATGCAAATATATCTATAAGGCCAAAAGGCGAAACAAAACTTGGAACTAAAACAGAATTAAAAAATATGAATAGTTTCAGGAATATTTATAAGGCTCTTGAATATGAAATTAAAAGACAAATTTCATTATTAGAAGATGGTGAAAAAATAATTCAGGAAACAAGATTATGGAATCCTGATAAAGGAATAACTGAACCAATGAGAAGAAAAGAAGAAGCTCATGATTATAGATATTTCCCTGACCCAGATTTAATTCCTGTTGTAATTTCAGATGAGTATATTGAAAGCATAAGAAGAACATTACCAGAACTTCCATTTGATAAAATGATAAGATTTATGAACCAGTATAATCTTTCAAAAGATGAAGCTGATACTTTAACATCATCCATTGAAATTGCAAACTTTTATGAAAAAACTGTGGAAATATGTAATGATGCAAAACAGGCATGTAATTGGATAAAAGTTGAACTATTAGGTCTTATACATGCAGATGGTATAGAATTTAAAGATATAAATTTAACCCCAGAGCATATTGGAAATCTAATTAATCTAATTAAATCAGGTAAAATCAGTGGTAAAATAGCGAAAAGTGTATTTAAAGATATGTATTCTACAGGAAAGATGCCAGAAGTAATAGTTAAAGAAAAAGGACTTGAACAGATTTCAGATGAAGGGAAATTAAAAGAAATAATTTCAGAAATTTTAAAAAATAATCCAAAGCAAGTTGAACAGTATAAATCTGGCAAAACAAAAGTTATTGGATATTTTGTTGGTCAGGTAATGAAAGCAACAAAAGGTCAGGCAAATCCACAACTTGTTAATAAATTATTGACTGAAATGTTAAATGATTAATGAAAATTAAATTATTTTTTATTTTTCTCTTTTTATCTCAAATTCTCTTTGCAAAAGATTTTTACTATGTAGGATTTTATCCGGAAATTAGTCCAATTGAAAAATTTGTAAATAATTTTGTAAATTATTTCAACAAAGTAAATTCAAAATCTGAGTTAATAAAAATTAAAGAAAATGATTTTTTTAAAAATCCAATTGAAATTCTTGATGCCTGTCAATCTAATATCTTGCAACTAATAATTGTTCCTGGATATGTAGTTAATAACAGATACTCAAATAAATTTGATGAACTTTATATTGGAAATAAAAATGTTAACTTTTTAATGATACCATTTAGAGAAAAATTAATAAACTATGGATTGTTTTTGCTTGATTTATTTTATGCTGGAAACTATCAAGTGTATTCAAATTTAAGGGTTGATAAAAAAAAATTTTATAAAAAAATTGTTTTTGGAATTCCTTTTTCCTCATTTCGTATAAAAAAAATTTTTAAGAATTATCAAGGAGTTATATATATTGAAAAAAAAGAGGACTTTTTAAGATTACTTTCAGCTAACATTATAAATTCAGTAATTTTAACTCCATACCAATTTTACACAATGAATTTAAATCTTAAATATGAATTTAGAGCAAAAATATTTTCAGAATATTTTTTTATACTTGTAAATAATGCTTTCTGGACAGGTCTTGATTTTAACCAGAAATCTATTTTATGGAGCTATATTACAAATTATCATGAAAAATTTAGAATAGATTTTACAAAATTTAATGTGCTTATTGAAAATTCCATTTTCAAAAAATTAAAAGTTATAAAATGAAAATTTTAATAATAAGACTTGGTGCTGTGGGAGATGTAATTAGGACAATACCTGTTTTATCTTATCTTCATAAAAAACTTAAAAATCCTGAAATACATTGGATTGTGGAAGATAGAGCAGGAAATCTACTTGAAAATCATCCACTTTTAAAGAAGGTTTTTATCATTCCAAGAAAAAAATATTATAAGATTTTTAAAATTCTAAAAGATATAAGAAAAGAAAATTTTGATATTGTTCTTGATTTTCACGGGTTATTGAAAAGTGGATTAATCTCTTTTTTCTCAAACTGTAATGTTAGAATTGGATTTTCAAAAAAAAACTCAAAAGAATTTAACTGGATTTTTAACAATTTTCATTGTGAAGATTTACCTGAAAAAATTACCCGCATTGAAAAAAATTTTTATCTTTTAAAAGTTTTTTTAGATAATGTTAAAATCCCAGATAAACTTGAGCTTAACTTAAATATTGAAAATGCCAAAATTGAAAAAATTGAAAATTTTTTAAAAAAATTATCTTTTAAAAAATTTATTGTAATTAATCCTTTTGTAAGTAAAGCTGGAAGATACAAAGAATGGCCATATAAATATTTTGGAAAACTTATAAAAATTATAAACAAAAGCGGTGAAATCGCATTTATCATTACATGGGGTCCAGATGAATATGATAAAGCAAAAAAAATATATGATATAGCAAAGGCAAATAACGTCTTTTTAGCACCCAAAACAGATATGAAAGAGCTTGCTGTTTTATTTTCAAAAATAGATGCAGTTGTAACATGTGATACAGGCCCAATGCATCTTGCTTCACTATTGAATGTCCCTGTTTTTGCAATTTTTGGTCCTTCAGATGTTAATATTAATAGACCATGGGGAGATAAAAATTTTGTTGTATATAAAAATGTTGGATGCAATCCTTGTAGAAACAAATCTTGTAATGATTTAAAATGTTTAAAGATTTTAACACCTGAATATGTTGCAAATTTATTGACACAATGGTTAAGCTCTGTTATGGGATTTAACAATCTTTAAAACAAATGTTTAAGGAGGGAAAAAAATGGAAGATTTTTGTATGTTCTTTGAAGAAGCTTTAAAAGTTGCGATAAAGAGTGAAGAAGATGCATTTAATACCTATTATACCGCAATAAAAAAAGTAAAAGATAAAGGTGCAAAAGCTTTATTAAAAGAACTTGCTCTTGATGAACTTGAACACAAATATAAATTGGAAAAAGCCTTACTTGATGAAGAGGCAATTGAGGAACTTGGCAAAGGCAAAGTTCCTGAAGGGTTTAGTATTGCTGAATTTATGGTTGAAAGCACTGAAATTAATGAAAATTCATCTCTACAAGATATTTACTCTTATGCTATTTCAAGTGAAAAAAAAGCTATAAAATTTTACTCAAATCTTATGAATTCTTGTAAAGGAAGTAAAATGGAATACCTTTTTGAAAAATTAAGAGATGAGGAAAAAAAGCATCTTGAAAAACTTGAAAAAGATTATGAAGAAACATTTATGCAGGAAAATTAAAGGAGGTAATTATGTTTATTGAAAACTTATTTGCAGCTGCAAATGCTCATGCTCAACCAAACCCATTGGCATCATTTATTCCAATAATTTTAATTTTTGTAGTATTTTATTTTCTTCTAATAAGACCTCAGCAGAAAAGAGCAAAAGAACATAGAGAAATGATAAAAAATTTGAAAAAAGGTGATGAAATTATAACCTCAGGTGGCTTATATGGGAAAATTGTTGGAATTACAGATGAATTTTTAACATTAGAAGTAGCTGAAAATGTTAAAGTTAAAGTTGCAAGAAACTATGTTAGCACAAAGCTTGGTGCTCAAAAACCTGCACAAAAAGAGGTTAAAAAATGATCCGTAGTTTAAAAATCCGGGGGATTATAATCTTACTTTCTCTTATTTTTGCAATAATTTATTTAATTCCATCAGTTACACAAAACTTACCAGGTTTTTGGAAAAAATTCTTACCAACAAAAAAAATACATCTTGGACTTGACCTTCAGGGCGGGATGCATTTAATTCTTGAAGTTCAAACAGACAAAGCCATTGAATCAACTCTTGATGCTTTCTCAGATGATATAAGTGATGTATTAAAACAAAATGGAATTAAGTTTTCAAAAATATTTAGAAATGGCTTACACTTAATAATTAAATCACCATATGGGAATATTGGTGAAATAAAAAATACGATTCTTGATAATTTTAAAAATTTCCAAATAGTTAAGGAAACATCAAACTCTGTTGAGATTGCTTTTACAGATAGATATTTCAAATATATTGAAAGAAATACAGTTGACCAGGCAGTTGAAACAATAAGAAACAGAATTGACCAGTTTGGTGTAACTGAACCTGATATTAGAGCACTTGGTAAAAAATGGGTTCTTGTTGAGCTTCCTGGGATAAAAGACCCTGAAAGGGCATTAAAAATAATTAAAAAAACCGCAAGACTTGAATTTAAACTTGTTAATGAAAATGTTTCATTTGATGATATTAAAAAAGGGAAAATCCCCCCTGATTGTGAGGTTCTTTATAAAATTAACAAAGATGAATATGGAAGAATAATTTCAAAAACACCAATTGTAGTTTATAAAAAAGTTCTTCTTACAGGTGATAGAATTAAAGATGCAAGAGTGCAAATAGATTCAAGATACAACGAACCGTATGTTGCAATTGAATTTGATTCTCGTGGAGCAAAAATTTTTGATAAAATTACAGCAGAAAATGTTGGGAAAAAGCTTGCAATTATTCTTGATAATAAAGTCTATTCAGCTCCTGTGATAAGAGAAAGAATTTCTGGTGGTAGAGCTTCAATCACAGGAAATTTTACAACAAGAGAAGCTCATGATTTGGCAATTGTTTTAAGAGCTGGTGCCCTTCCTGCTCCAGTTAAAGTTCTTGAAAAAAGAACAGTTGGACCTTCTCTTGGGAAAGATTCAATAAGAAAAGGATTTCTATCAATGATTATAGGTGGTGCAATAGTTTTAATCTTTATGATTTTTTATTATACTACAGCTGGATTTATTGCTGATATAGCTCTTGTTTTTAATTTAATATTAATTTTAGCTTGCCTTGCAGCTTTTGAAGCAACTTTGACTTTACCTGGAATTGCAGGAATTATCTTAACAATTGGTATGGCTGTTGATGGCAATGTTTTAATTTTTGAAAGAATAAGGGAAGAAATTAGACTTAGAAAACCATTTAGAGCATGTGTTGAAAATGGTTTTTCAAGAGCATTTTTAACAATTGTTGATGCAAATGTAACTACACTAATTGCAGCAATTGTTTTGTATCAGTATGGAACAGGTCCAATCAAAGGTTTTGCTGTAACTTTATCAATTGGAATTATTACAAGTGTTTATACAGGAGTGTTTGTTTCAAGATTTCTTTTTGATTTAATGCTCGCTAAAGGAGCAAAAAAAGTTAACATTGGAATTCCTATTCCAGGAGGGAAATAGATGGAATTTATTAAACCTGGCGTAAATATAGATTTTATTGGAAAGAGGAAATTGTTCATTTCAATATCAATTGCATTAATTGTAATAGGATTAATATCAATTGCTATTAGAGGAGGTTTAAAATATGGAATTGATTTTGCAGGAGGAACAATTATTCAGATAAAGTTCAAAAAAGATATTTCAATTTCTGATTTAAGAAAAGTAATAAAAAAAGCTAAAATTCAAAATTTTGGAGATTCTAAAAGTGAATATTTGATAAAATATCCAATTTCAAAATCAAATACTGAAAAACTCCAAAATCAATTAAGAAAAATTTTAGATAAAAAATTTGGAAAAGACACTTACATAATTAGAAGAGTTGAAATGGTTGGTCCTAAAATAGGTAAAGATTTAAGAAGAAAAGGAGTGCTTGCAATAATTATTGCATTAATTGGGATATTAATTTATGTTACTTTAAGATTTGAATTCAGATTTGCTCTTGGAGCAGTGCTTGCACTTTTTCATGATGTAATGATTACACTTGGAATTTTTTCTATTTTAAATAAAGAATTTGACCTAACAGTTCTTGCAGCATTTTTAACAATTGTTGGTTATTCTTTAAATGACACAATTATTGTTTTTGACAGGATAAGAGAAAATATGGGTAAATTTTTAAAATCTGATTTTCCATCAATAATTAACAGAAGTGTAAATGAGACTTTATCAAGAACAATCTTAACATCAGGAACTACAATGTTTGTAGTTTTAGCTCTCTTCCTCTTTGGCGGAGGAGTTATCCATGATTTTGCACTTGCTCTTCTAATTGGAATAATTGTTGGAACTTATTCTTCAATTTATATTGCAAGTCCTCTTGTTTTACTGTTTGAAAAGAAAAAATGAAATTAAAAATCTCAGAAATTTTTATATCAATTCAAGGGGAATCCAGCTGGACTGGATACCCCTTTTTTTTTATTAGAACTTCAGGATGTAATTTAAACTGCTCATACTGTGATACAAAATATGCAAAAAAGTTTGGAGAATTTATCTCAATTAAAGATATCGTTGACAAAGCTATCTTGTCAAAAATAAAAAAAATTTTAATAACAGGCGGTGAACCTTTAATTCAGGAAAACATATATCTTTTAATAGACATGCTTTTAGAAAATAATTTTGAAGTTTTTATTGAAACAAATGGTTCTATTTTAATTGACAAATTACCAAGAAGTGTTATTAAAATTTTAGATTTTAAAACTCCTTCAAGTGGAGAATGTGAAAAAAATAATTTCAAAAATATTGATTTTTTGCAGGAAAAAGATGAAGTAAAATTTGTTATTGGTGATTTTAACGATTATAATTGGGCAATAGAAATTGTGGAAAAATTTAAGCTTTACAATATTTTGAAAAATATTCTATTTTCTCCAGTAAGTGGTAAATTAGATGCAAAAATACTTGGAGATTGGATTATAAACGATAAATTAAACTGGGCAAGACTTCAAATTCAATTACATAAAATTATTGGTATGAGGTAAAAAATGAAGGAAAAAGCTCTTGTATTATTAAGTGGCGGAATGGACTCTTCTGTTTGTTTACTAATTGCAAAAAAAGAGTATAAATTTGATATATTTGCACTAACATTTGATTATGGTCAGAGACATAGAATTGAAGTTGAAAAAGCAAAAGAGATTGCAAAAAAATACTCTGCAAAAAAACATTTTATTATTGAACTTCCACTTTCAAAAATCGGTGGAAGTGCTTTAACTGATAAAAATATTGAAGTTCCTGAAGGGAAAATTAATAGAAATGAAATTCCCTTAACATATGTTCCTGCAAGGAATATTATTTTTTTAAGCTATGCCACTGCAATTGCAGAGGTAAATGAAATTTACAATATTTTTATTGGAGTAAATTACATTGATTACTCAGGTTATCCTGATTGCAGGCCTGAATTTATAGAAGCATTTGAAAAAATGATTAATTTAGGGACAAAATCAGGTGTTGAAGGGAAAAAGTTTAAAATTTATACACCACTTATAAAGATGACAAAAAAAGAAATTGTGCTTAAAGGAAAGGAGCTTGGCCTTGATTTTAAATTGACCCATAGCTGTTACAACCCAGATGAAAATGGTAATCCATGCGGAAAATGTGATAGCTGTCTTTTAAGGTTAAAGGGGTTTAAAGAAGCAGGAATAGAACCTGTATTATAATGACAAAACCTCATTATTATGGTCACAGAGAAAGATTAAAGAAAAAATATTTTGAAAAAGGAATTGAAGCTTTAAATGAATATGAAATTTTAGAACTTCTTCTTTTTTACTCAATTCCAAGAAAAGATACAAAAAAGGTTGCAAAAGAACTTTTAAATAGATTTAAAAATATTAAAGGAGTTTTTGAAAATTTGTTTAGTGAAGAAATTGAAAAGGTTCATGGTTTTGGGAAAAATTCATTAATTTTCTTAAGAATTATTAGGGATATATTTTCAATAATTGAAAAACAGAAAATTTTTGAAACAAAAAAACTTGACAATCTTGAAAAAGTAATTAAATATGCAAAGGTTTCTATTACAGGACTCAAGCATGAGGAGTTAAGAGTGTTGTGTTTGAATTCAAAAAATGAGATTATAGATGATGTTGTTGTTGAAAAAGGAATTATAAATGAAGTTTACATTTATCCAAGAAAAATTGTTGAAATTGCCATAAAAAAAAATGCAACAAGTTTAATTTTAATTCATAACCATCCATCTGGCAATGTAAAACCTTCAAAAGCTGATATAATTTTAACTAAAAAATTAAAAGAAATTTTAAATGCAATTAATGTAACTCTTCATGACCATATAATTGTCTCTCAGAATAACTTTTATAGCTTTAAACTTGAGAGGATTATTTAAAATGAAAGGGTTGTATTTCAAATTTCTTGAAAAAACAAATATTACTCAAGTTGCAAGAATAATAATTTTTTCCACAATAGTGGGAGTTATTGCAGGACTTGGAGCTGTTGTTTTTTACATTTTACTTAAATTTGTAACACATTATGTTCTTGTAGAATTTTGCGGATACCATTTCCCAAGTGTTTTTGGCGAAAAGGAGCTATTCAAAGCACATTTACCACTTCATTTTGAGAGATGGAAATTTTTAATTGTTCCCGCTTTAGGTGGAATTGTAAGTGGATGGATTGTTTTTACTTTTGCACCTGAAGCAGAAGGTCATGGAACAGATTCAGTAATTGAAACAATTCATAAAAAAAATTCAAGATTTAAATTAAGAATACCATTTATAAAAACTATTGCAAGTGCAATAACCATTGGAACAGGCGGTTCTGGTGGTAGAGAAGGACCAATTGCCCAGATTGGAGCTTCAATATCAGCAATAATTGCAAGATATTTGAAACTTTCTGATTATGAAATAAGAATTGCAGCATGTTGTGGAATGGGAGCTGGAATTGGTGCTATTTTTAAATCACCTCTTGCAGGGGCTATTTTTGGAGTTGAAGTTTTATATAGAAGTTCAGATATGGAATATGAAGCACTTGTGCCAGCTATTATAAGTGCAATTATTTCTTATTCAGTTTTTTGTATTTTTTTCGGTTTTTCTCCAATGTTTATTACTCAACCTGTAAAATTTATCCATCCATTGGAACTTGTTCCTTACACTCTACTTGGATTAATTTGCACTATATTTGGAATTTTCTATGTAAAAGCTTTTTATGGAGTAAGAGATATTTTTAAAAAAATTAACATTCCAGACCAGTTAAAACCTGCTATAGGAGGACTTATTACAGGAATTTTAGCTTTTATAATTCCACAAGTTATAAGCACAGATTATGGGCAGATACAAAACATGTTTTTTGATACTAATTTTTCTTTAACATTCCTATTTTTCTTAATTATTTTTAAAATCTTAGCAACTTCATTCAGTATAGGAAGTGGTGGAAGTGGAGGGGTTTTTGGTCCTGCAATATTTATTGGCGCAAGTGTTGGAACATTTTGTGGTCAAACCTTTAAAATCATTTTCCCAAATTTAGTTACAAATCCAACATGTTTCACAATTGTTGGAATGGCTGGATTTTTTGCTGGAATTGCTCACACCCCTATATCAACTCTACTAATGGTTTCTGAGCTTACTGGTAATTATAATCTTCTTGTGCCAACAATGTGGGTATGTGCAATAACTTTTATTTTATGCAGAAATTATACAATCTACGAAAAGCAGGTATTTTCAAGATTTGATTCTCCAGTTCACAGAAAAGAATATTTAATGTCAATTCTTGAAGATATAAAAATTTCAGATATAATGGTAAAAGACCCTGAAACAATTCCTGAGAGCATGGTTTTTAAAGATTTGCTTGAATACATACCTAAAACAAAATATACAATATTTCCAGTTGTCAATAAAGATGGTAAACTTGAAGGAATAATTTCTTTTCATAACATTAGAGATATTGTTTTTGAGGATGGGCTTGAAAATTTAGTTGTTGCAAAAGATTTAATTGAACCAAAGATGGAAGTTATATATCCAGATGATAATTTAATGAACGCTGTTGAAAAATTTGGTATGAGCGACCTTGAAATGCTACCGGTTGTTGATAAAAAAGACCCAAAAAAGCTTCTTGGAATAATAACAAGGAAAGATGTTATGAAAGCTTATGATGAACATTCAAAAAAACAGAGAAAAATGCTTGAAGAGAAAAAAGCTAAGGAGTTTATATAATGGAAATTCACTCAACAACAATAATTGCAGTTAAAAAAGATGGCAAAATCGTAATGGGTGGAGATGGTCAGGTAACTTTTGGTAATACTGTTTTAAAAAGTAATGCAAAGAAAATTAGAAAAATCTATGAAAATAAGGTTATTGCAGGTTTTGCAGGTGCAACAGCTGATGCTTTTACATTGGTGGAAAGATTTGAAGAAAAGTTAAACAAGCACTCAGGAAATCTATTAAGGTCAGCTGTTGAACTTGCAAAAGACTGGAGAACTGACAAATATTTGAGAAGACTTGAAGCAATGCTTATTGTTGCAGATAAAAATCATATATTAATAATTTCAGGAAATGGCGATGTTATAGAACCTGAAGATGAAATTGCAGCAATAGGTTCTGGTGGACCTTATGCCCTTGCTGCTGCAAAAGCATTAAAGGAAAACACAGATTTAGATGCAGAAGAGATAGTTAAAAAATCTTTAAAAATTGCATCTGAAATTTGCATTTACACAAATGAAAACATGCTAATAGAAAAATTGTAAAGGAGTGAGATTATGGAACTAACGCCAAGGCAGATTGTGGAAGAGCTTGATAAATACATTATTGGA
>CAZQKL010000014.1:0-26934 GCA_964593895.1 uncultured bacterium | reverse complement strand
AAAGAAGATGTAAAAGCACTTGGAAGTATGGGAGATATTGTAAATGTTAAAGATGGATATGCAAGAAACTATTTAATTCCAAAAAAACTTGCAGTTCCCGCAGATGAAAAGAATTTAAAAGAGTTTTTACATCATAAAAGAATGATTGAAAGGAAATTAAATAAAGTTAAATATCAGGCAGAACAGTTAAAAGAAAAACTTGAAGAAATTGAATTAACAATTAAACAGAGAGTTGGAAAAAGCGGTAAATTATTTGGTTCAATTACTTCTCTTGTTATTGAAAAAGAGCTTGAAAAATTAGGTTTAAACATTGATAGAAAAAAGATTTTACTTCAAGAACCAATAAAAACTCTTGGTCATTTCAAAATAAAGGTTAAATTACATCCTGAGGTAATCGCTGAATTAAAAGTAAATGTTGTAGAAGAAGAGAAAAAAGAAGAGGAATAATTACTTTTTTGTGAATTTTATTATTTTATCAGATTCTTTGGAAGGAGTAAGTAATATTTTTTCAATTTCAGCTAAAACTTTAGCTAATTTTTCAGGGGGACAGTTTTCTATTTCTGAAACAAATTGATAAATATCATCAATTCCTTTGGTATTTGTTAAAAAATTTTGTATTTTGTCTATGTTTTTTATTGTTATCTCTTTTCCTAACATGTCAAGAATTTTTTTTGCACCAATATAATTTCTGTATTCTTTTCTTAATTGAAAATTTTCTTCAATTATTCCATAGCCCATAATAAACATTCCATCAATTATTTCAAAAGATATTGTTTCCCAGTTTGCTCCTTGAGTATAAGTTCTTGCAAGTTTTGAAAATGATACTACATCATCTTCAAGAATGAAGGGATTAATTTTTTGAATTTTAAATGAGAGAACGTAGTCATTATTTATCAGAAAATTTATAACTTTTTTCAACTCAGTTTCAGTGAAAAGTCTTGCAACAAAAAGTGCTTTTTCATGTTTTATATTAGGAATTTTATACAGTTTTTTTACTTCATTTAATTCTTTTTCTGTTGTATTTATTTTTTCAAGATAGTATTTAGCACCGTCAGTTAAAGTAATAATTACTTGATAACGCATTAAATTTTGAATAAAGTTATAATAAAATTTTGTCAAGAAAATTTCTTGACAATCCTATGTTTTAATCTATAACAATTTTTGAGGTTAATCATGAGAGAGTTTGATGTAATAGTTGTAGGAGCTGGACATGCAGGTATAGAAGCAAGTTTTGCTTGCGTAAGATTAGGGTTAAGTGTGCTTTTATTTAACATCAATCTTGATACAATAGGACAAATGTCTTGTAATCCTTCAATTGGTGGACTTGCAAAAGGCCATCTTGTTAGAGAAATTGATGCTCTTGGAGGGCTAATGCCATGGATAACAGATAAAACAGGAATTCAATTTAGAATTTTAAATACAAGTAAGGGACCTGCTGTTCAAGGAACAAGAGTTCAATGCGATAAAGCTCAATACAGACTTAATATGAAACATTTCCTTGAAAAGATACCTAATTTACATCTTAAGCAATCACTTGTTGTGAAATTAATTGTTGAAAATAATTCTGTAAAAGGTGTAATTGATGAAATAGGAGTTGAATATTATGCAAAAAAAGTTATTTTAACAACTGGAACTTTTCTTCATGGTTTAATTCATATTGGAGAAAGAAAAATCCCAGCAGGAAGAGCTGGAGAATTTGCATCAAATGAACTTGCTGATAATTTAAAACAGCTTGGATTTAGAATTGGTCGGATGAAAACTGGCACCCCACCAAGATTGAAAAAATCAACAATAGATTTTTCACAATTTGAAATTCAGTATGGAGATGAAAATGTTATACCTTTTTCCTGGAGGACAGATTTAGAAAATTTCCATCCTGAACAGCTTCCATGTTTCATGGGATATACAAATGAAAGAATTCATAAATTCATGAGAGAAAATATCCATCTTTCACCATTATACAGTGGTGAAATTAAAGGAGTAAGTGCAAGATATTGTCCAAGCCTTGAAGACAAAGTAATGAAATTTCCTGAAAAGGATAGACATCAAGTGGTGTTAGAACCTGAGGGAAAAGATACAGAAGAGATTTATGCTAAGGGACTTGGAAATTGTTTTCCTTATGAGTATCAGGAAAAAATTGTTCATATGGTAAAAGGACTTGAGGAAGCAGAAATTTTAAGACCTGCTTATGCTATAGAATATGATTATGTTGACCCAACTCAATTAAAACCAACTTTAGAGACAAAATTAATTAAAGGTCTTTATTTAGCTGGTCAAATAAATGGAACTTCTGGATATGAAGAAGCTGCTGCACAAGGTTTGTGGGCTGGAATTAATGCTGCTTGTGCAATTTTAAAAAGAGAACCATTTTTGCCAGATAGGTCTCAATGCTATATGGCAGTTCTTGTTGATGACCTTGTTACAAAAGGGACAAGAGAACCTTACAGAATGTTTACGTCTCGTGCAGAATATAGATTGATTTTAAGAGAGGATAATGCAGATTTAAGATTAAGTAAAATCGGATTTGAACTTGGTTTAATTTCAAAAGAGCAGATGGAACTTGTGGAATTTAAAGCTAAAAAGACAAAAGAATTGATAGAAAAATTAAAAAAAGCAAAAATTTCTGTGTCGCCTAAGACAAATGAATATCTTATAAAAAAAGGAACTTCTCCATTAAAACAATCAATTTCTGCATATAATCTTTTAAAAAGGCCAGAAATAAGAATTGAGGATATTTTTAATCTTACAGATGAGGTCAAATCTATTAACAGAATTATTGATAGAGAAGCAGAAATTGAAATTAAATATGAAGGATATATAAAAAGACAGCTTGAGCAGATTAAAAAATTTAAAAATCTTGAAAGTAAAAAAATTCCTGAAGATTTTGATTACGATTTAGTTCAAGGGTTATCAAATGAAGTCAGGGAAAAATTGAAAAAAATTAAACCAACGACATTGGGGCAAGCTTCAAGGATTTCAGGTATTACTCCTGCTGCTATTTCTATTTTATCAATTTATTTAAAAAAATGGCACGAGTATAAAAAAAGAAAATGAGAGTTTCGTTTTGTGTTTTAAGCAATAATTATAACAGACTTGATAAATTTATATCTCAAACTCTGAATTTAAGTAGAAGAAGGATAAAATTTTTATTTTCTGAAAACAGAATTTACATTAATCGTAGATTAGCAAAAAAGAGTGAAAAACCTGAAAAAGGAGATTTGATTGAAGTTGAATTTATTGATGAAAATTTTGATTACAGGAATTCTAATCTAAAAATTGTAAAAGAAACAAAAGATTATTTAATAATTTATAAACCAGCAAGGTTTCATTCTCAAGAGTTATTTAAAAGCAAATTTTCTGTGGAAAATTTTTTAAAAAGTATATATGGAGAAAATGTAAAATTATTAAATAGACTTGATTATTATTCTCAAGGCTTTTTAATCGCATCAAAAACAGAAGATTTTTATAAAAAATTTAAACAGGAAGAAGAAGATAAAAAAATTGAGAAATATTATTTAACTTTTGTTGAAGGAAGATTTTTGAGTAAAATTAAAATTGCAAATTCTATTGATTATAAAAGAAGAAAAATTGTCAAGGTTCTTGATAAAATCTCAGATAAAATTATAACAGAGGTTTTTCCAGTTGGAATTTATTCAACTTTCAGTATAGTTTGTGCAAAAATATATAAAGGAGCAAGGCATCAGATAAGAGCACATTTATCTTATAAATCTCATCCATTAATTGGAGATACAGTTTATGGTAGCAAAATAAATATTGATATGTTTCTTTTCTGTTTTGGATATTATTCTAAAGAGCTAAATTTAAATTTTTTTGATTTCTCTCTTTTAAAAGAAGAAGCAAGAAAGTATCTTAAAATATTACTTAATTTTGATATTTTTTGAGAAATTCAATTTTAAAATCATTAAATTTCCCTAATTCAATAGATTTTTGAATTTTTTTCATAAGCTCAATGTAAAAAAACAAATTATGAATTGTATTTAATCTATAAGCTAAAAGTTCTCTATTTATAAAAAGATGTCTTAAATATGCTTTTGAAAAGTTTTTACATGTGTAGCATGAACAGTTTTCATCAATCGGTTCTTCAGATTTTTTATAAATCTCTTTTTTTATATTTATAGGTCCATTTGAAGTAAAAAGAGTGCCATTTCTTGCATTTCTTGTTGGTAAAACGCAATCAAACATGTCAATCCCTTTTTCAACTGCAAAAAGAATATCTTCTGGTTTACCAACTCCCATTAAATATCTTGGCTTATTTTCAGGCATTTTAGGTGTTAAAAAATCAATAATTTTATACATTTCTTCTTTTGGTTCCCCAACACTTAATCCACCAATTGCATATCCATCAAACCCTATTGAGGTAATTTCTTCTAAATGAATAATTCTTAATTTTTCACTAAATCCTCCTTGAATTATTCCAAATAATAGATTACTGCTTTTTTTACTTTTTTTACATCTTTCTGCCCACTTGGTTGTTCTTTTCATTGCTCTTAAATATTCTTTTTCATCCTTTCCATACTCAACACAGTCATCAAATATCATCATAATATCTGAATTAATTATTTCCTGAATTTCAATTACTTTTTCAGGTGTAAAAAAATGCTTTGAACCATCAATATGAGATTGAAATTCAACCCCTTCGTCACTTTTTCTTCTTAACCTTGCAAGACTGTAAACTTGAAAACCACCACTATCAGTAAGAATTATTTTTTTCCAATTCATAAAATTATGTAATCCATTAAATTTTTTTAAAACTTCAATTCCAGGTCTTAAATATAGATGGTAAGTATTTGAAAGGATGATTTTTGTTCCAATTTTTTTAGTTAAATCTTCTGGGCATACTGATTTTACACTTCCATAAGTTCCAACAGGCATAAAAAAAGGGGTCTTTATTTCACCATGATTTGTTTTTAAAATACCTACCCGAGCTAAATTATCTTTTTTGAGTAATTTAAAGCTCATCAAAGTCCAATTATACTATTTACATTTTCTAAAGTTTCTTTCGCAACTTTTTCAGCTTTTTTAGAACCTTCCTCCAAAATATCTGTAATTAAATTTTTATCCTTTAAATAATTTTCTCTCTTTTCCTGAATTGGTGCTAATTTTTCTTTAATTCTATTTAAAAGAATTTTTTTACAATCATAGCAACCTATTCCAGCCTTAGGGCATTCTTCATTTATCATTTTTAATTCATCTTCTTTGCAGTAAAGTTTATGAAAATTATATGCAAGACATCTATTTGGGTCTCCAGGGTCTTTTCTTCTAACTCTTTGAGTGTCTGTTACAAGATTTAGGACTTTTTTAGTTAATTCTTCTTCATTTTCTGAGATAAAAATTGCATTATTATAGCTTTTACTCATTTTTCTTCCATCAATTCCTGGAACCTTAGGAGCTTCTGTTAATATAGGTTGAGGTTCAATGAAAAAATCTGTTTTATAAATGTAATTAAATCTTCGCACAATTTCTCTTGAAAGTTCAAGATGTGGAACTTGGTCAATTCCAATTGGAACATATTTAGCTTTGTAAATTATAATATCAGCAGTCTGTAAAACTGGATAACCTAAAAAACCGTAAGTATTTAAATCTTTATCTTTAATTTCAGTTTTCATCTCTTTATATGTTGGATTTCTTTCAAGCCAACCAATTGGAGTTATCATTGAAAGTAGTAAATGGAGTTCAGCATGTTCTTTTACTTTTGACTGAACAAACAATACAGATTTTTCAGGATTTAATCCAACTGCAAGCCAGTCTGCAACCATTTCTAATGTGTTATTTTTTATCTCATAAGATTTTTTGTAATCTGTGGTTAAAGCGTGCCAGTCTGCAACAAAGTAGAAGCATTCATACTTATCTTGAAGTTCAACCCAGTTTTTCAAAACACCATGAAGATGACCAAGATGAAGCTTACCAGTTGGTCGCATACCACTTAAAACTCTTTCCATTTTTGCCTCCAGTTTAAGTTAAAATTGAGGTAAATATCTGAATTATTGGTATTAAAATTCTATCAAGAACATTTGTAAAAACAAGAATTAAAATAATTATAAATCCAAATGGTTCAATGTATGCATAATATTTATTTAGATTATCAGGTAGAATTGCCATCACAATTTTACTACCATCTAAAGGAGGAACTGGAATAAGATTGAAAAAAGCAAGAGCAATATTTATCTGCACAGTAAGTTTCATAATAATTCCAAGTGGCACAAGAATTTTATAATAAATAAATGGACTTGAAGTTGAAACTGTGTATAAAAATTTTAGAATAAATCCTGAAATAATAGCAATTAAGAAATTTGTCAAAGGACCTGCAAGTGAAACGAAAAATAGGTCTCTACTATAATTTTTAAAATACATTGGATTAATTGGCACAGGTTTTGCCCACCCAATCATCCTTGTTAATATGAAAACCAAAGCTCCTATTGGGTCAAGATGTTTGAGTGGATTTAAGGTTAATCTCCCAGCAAGTTTTGCTGTGGGGTCTCCGCATAGATAAGCTACATATCCATGTGCAAGTTCATGAAAAGTAACTGCTACAAGCACAGGAAAAATAAGCAGTGAAATCTCTATAATATAATTTTGAAACATGAGGTTTCCTATAAATTATTTTCAGTATAAAATCAATCCTTCTGCCAATTTTAATGCTCTATTAAATTCTTTTTCTGTTATTCTTCTTGAAAGTTCAGGGTATTCAAAAGCTTTATAACATGGATGATATTGAGCCATTATATTAACTGCCATTTTAGGGGATACTGATTTTAAAAATTTTATAACCTTTTCTGTGCCTGAAATATCATTTGGCAGAACAAGATGTCGGACAAGCACACCTTTTTCTGCAATCCCTTGAGAATTAACCTTTAAATCACCAACCTGAGAATGCATGATTTTTATTGATTTTTTAGCAATATCAAAGTAATTTTTTACTTTTGAATACTTGTAGGCAATTTCATTATCAGAGTATTTCAAATCAGGAAGATAGATATCAATAATTCCTTGTAATTTATTTAAAGTTAGTTCACTGTCATAAGAAGAGGTATTATAAACAATTGGAATGTATAGACCTTTTTTAACTGCAATTAGTAATGCTTCCATAAATTGACTAACCACATGAGATGGAGTAACAAGATTTATATTATGGCAACCTTGAGCTTGTAAATAGAGCATAGCATCTGCAAGTTCTTCCGGAGTGAATTCTTCACCGTGTCCAAGTTGGCTTATATCATAATTTTGACAGTAAACACATCTTAAATTGCAGTTTGAAAAGAATATTGTTCCACTTCCATTGTATCCTCTTATTGGTAGTTCTTCTCCATGGTGAGGAAAGAAAGATGAAATAATAGCATATCTACCTGTTTTGCAAAAACCCTTTTCATTTTTTAATCTATTTACACCACAATTATGGGGGCATAGGTTACATTTTTCTAATGACTTAATAAAAAAATCTACTCTTTGTTTTAGCTTGCCAGTTTCATATAATTTTATGTAAGATGCTTTCATATTTCTTGATTTTTTGATTTTTTTTTTATAACAATAACAATAAATTTTGCAAGGGGGAATTTATGCTTGATATTAAATTTATAAGAAACAACATTGAAAAAGTTGAGGCAATGTTAAAGGCGAGAAATGTTGATTTTAATTTAGATGAATTTAAAGAGCTTGAAAAAAAGAGAAGGGAATTAATAACAGAAGTTGAAAATTTAAAAGCAGAAAGGAATAGAAGAAGCAAAGAGATTGGGAAATTAAAAAAAGAAGGGAAATTAACAGATGATATTAGAGCTGAGATGCAGGCTCTTTCAGATAGAATAAAGGAACTTGATAATGAACTTAGAGATATTGAACAGAGATTTGAGGAAATTTTACTTAATATACCAAATATGCTTCATGAATCAGTTCCAATTGGAAAAGATGAAAATGATAATGTTGTATATAAAGTTTTTGGTGAAAAACCTGAATTTGGTTTTACTCCAAAACCTCACTGGGAGATAGGTGAAAATCTTGGTATTCTTGATTTTAAGAGAGCATCAAAGCTTGCTGGTGCAAGATTTTCACTATATTTAGGTCCAGGAGCATTACTTGAAAGGGCTTTAATAAATTTTATGCTTGATGTTCATACAAAAGAACAAGGTTATATTGAAGTTTTGCCACCTTTTATAGTTAATAGAAAAACAATGACTGGAACTGGACAACTACCTAAATTTGAAGAAGATTTATTTAAACTTGAAGGTCTTGACTATTTTTTAATTCCAACAGCAGAAGTTCCTGTTACAAATATTTTTGCAGATGAAATTTTGCAAGAAGAAGATTTGCCAATATATATGACTGCGTATACTCCATGTTTTAGAAAAGAAGCAGGTGCTTATGGTAAAGATGTTAGAGGGCTAACAAGACAGCATCAATTTAATAAAGTTGAACTTGTAAAATTCACGAAACCTGAAGATTCTTATGAGGAATTAGAGAAACTTCTTGAAGATGCTGAAGAAATTTTAAAAAGACTTGGACTACATTACAGAGTTGTAACATTATGTAGTGGTGATACAGGTTTTTCTGCATCAAAAACATATGATATTGAGGTTTGGCTTCCTGGACAACAGATTTATAGAGAAATTTCATCTTGCTCAAATTTTGAAGATTTTCAGGCAAGAAGAGCTAAAATAAGATTTAAAAGAAAAGGGAAAAAAGGCACAGAATTTGTCCATACTCTAAATGGCTCAGGTTTAGCAGTTGGTAGAACTGTGATTGCTATACTTGAAAATTATCAGCAGAAAGATGGAACTGTTATAATTCCTGAAGTTTTAAGAAAATATATGAATGGAATGGAAAGGATAGAGCCATTTAAAATATAATGGCTCTATCCTTAAATTTTATGGTAAATCTTTTATAGATTTTTGTAGCTCTTCTTCTGGAAGAGGATAATCTTCAAGTTCCCCTTTTAAATATTTATCGTATGAGGTTAAATCAAAATATCCATGTCCACTTAAATTAAATAGGATAGTTTTTGGATTATTTTCTTCCTTACATTTTATTGCTTCATCAATTGCACATTTCACCGCATGAGCTGATTCTGGAGCAACAATCAATCCTTCAATTCTTGCAAAATCAACAGCGGCTTTAAAAACATCAAGCTGGTTATATGCAACTGGTTTTATTAATCCTTTTTTTGTAAAATAGCTTACAAGAGGAGCCATGCCATGATATCTCAAGCCTCCAGCGTGAATTTTTGGTGGCATAAATTTATGACCAAGTGTAAACATTTTTAAAAGAGGAGTTAATCCTGCAAGGTCTCCATAATCGTATTCGTATATTCCTTTAGTTAAAGTAGGGCAAGCAGTTGGTTCAACTGCAATGATTTCTATATTTTTCCCATAAATTTTTTCTCTTAAAAATGGAAACGATAAGCCTGCAAAGTTACTTCCACCTCCCACGCAACCAATAACAATATCTGGAAAGTCATCTATCATTTTAAACTGTTTAATAGCTTCTTCTCCAATAATTGTTTGATGAAGGCAAACATGATTTAAAACACTTCCAAGAGAATAATTTGTATCTTTACGAGAGACCGCATCTTCCACTGCTTCACTAATTGCAATTCCAAGTGAACCTGGATTATTGGGGTCTTCAGCTAAAATTTTTCTTCCAGTTTCTGTTAAATTGCTTGGACTTGGAACAACTTTTGCCCCCCATGTTTCAATCATATATTTTCTAAAAGGTTTCTGTTCATAACTTACTTTTACCATGTAAATCATGATTTCAAGATTGAAATATGCTCCTGCTAAAGCAAGAGCGCTTCCCCATTGGCCAGCTCCAGTTTCAGTTGTTAATCTTTTAATCCCTGCTTTTTTATTGTAATATGCTTGAGCTACCGCTGTATTTGGTTTATGACTTCCTGCTGGGCTTACACCTTCATATTTAAAATATATTTTTGCTGGTGTATTGAGATACTCTTCAAGTCTTTTTGCTCTCATAAGTGGTGAAGGTCTCCATATTGAATAGATTTTTAATACTTCCTCTGGAATATCAATGAATTTTTCCTGGGATACTTCCTGTTTTATTAATTCTTCGGGGAAAATCATTAAAAGTTGGTCTGGACTTACAGGTTCTTTTGTTTCAGGATTTAATGGAGGAGGAAGCTGTTCATCCATATCTGCCTGGATGTTATACCATTTTTTTGGAATTTCTCTTTGAGGTAGGTCAATTTTAATCATTTGAAACCTCCAAAAAATTATTGAATTTTTTATTTAAATCTTTTAGAATTATAAATCAAGTTTTTTTTGGAGGTGATAGATGTATAATCTAAAAAAAATTTTTAATCCAGATACAATGGCTGTAATTGGCGTATCTTTAACTAATGAAAGACATCCTGCAAATGTAATTTACAATAAAAACCATTTAAGATATCCAGTAAAAACATTTCCTGTAAATCCAAAAGGAGGGTTTATTCATAGAGAAAAGGTATATAAATCAGTTAAAGATATTCCAGAAGAGATAGACCTTGCTGTAATTGGTGTTAAGGCTGAATATGTTCCACAGGTAATGATTGAGTGTATAGAAGCTAAAGTTAAAGGTGCGGTAATAATTTCTGGAGGATTTGCAGAAGTTGGAAAAAAAGATTTACAGGATAAAATAGTTGAAATTGCAAAAAGGAATAACTTTCCATTCATAGGACCTAATTGCCTTGGATTATTTAATAGCACAAAAGTTGATTCTTTATTTTTACCATCAGAAAGAATTGTTGTTCCAAAAAAAGGAAATGTTGCAATAATTAGTCAAAGTGGTGGAATTCTTATTGACCAGATGATAAAATTTAAAGATGAAGGAATAGGCTTATCAATTGGAGTTAGCATTGGAAATAAAGCTTTAATAAAAGAGATAGATTTACTTGAGTATTTTGAAAAAGATGATGATACTGAAGTTATAGCTTTTTATATTGAAGGTTTTGGAAGGGGAGAGGGAAGGAAATTTGTTGAATTTGCAGAAAAATGTAAAAAACCTATTATAGTTTTAAAATCTGGAAAAACTGAAGATGGAGCAAGAGCTGTTAGCTCTCATACAGCTTCAATTGCTGGAGATTATAAAATTTTTTCAGAAATATTAAAACAGAAAGGAATTATTGAAGCAAAAACTGATTTTGAATTTATATCTTTTTGTGAAGCTTTAAGTTGTTACAAGAAAAAAATTGGAAATAATATAGCAATAATTACTGGTAGCGGTGGTCACGGCTCCATTGCAGTTGATGAATGTAAAAAGTATGGTTTTAATGTGCCTCAATTAAATGAAGATAAAAAAATAGCTCTTAAAAATAGATTAACTCCAAGTGTTAAAGAAATTGCTTCCTTAAACAATCCAATTGATTTAACAGGTAGTGCTACTGATAAAGATTTTATTGAAGTTTGTGAATTTTTAGCTAAACAAGAAAATATTGACTGCATAATTTTACTTCTTTTACCATATTTGCCTGGAATTTCCCTTGATTTAAGTGTTAGATTAAGTTCAATTGTAAATGAAACAGGTAAACCTTTAATTTCATATATTCCTCATATTGAAAAGTATCAGATGTTAATTGAAGGTTTTGAATTCAATTCAATACCAGTTTCTCCATCAGTTGAAGGAGCGGTTTTAATGGCATCTGCATTAAAAAGGAGGAAAATATAATGAATAAGGAAATATTTGAAATTGTTGAAAATTCAAAAAAGTATGGTTGGATACTTGAGCATGATTCAAAAAAGATTTTAAATTTTTACAATATAAAAACTCCAAACAGTTTTTTTATCCCTAATATTCAAGAATTGGAAAAAATAAAAGAAAAAATTAAATTTCCAGTTGTATTGAAAGTTGTTTCACCAAAAATTTTACACAAATCTGATTTAAAAGGTGTATCAGTCGGGATAACAGATTTTGATTATTTAAATGAAGAATTTAAAAGGCTTATTTCTCTTAATGGTGCAATTGGAGTAATAATTGAAGAAATGGTTGAAGGAGTGGAATTAATAGTTGGAGCAAAAAATGATTATCAATTTGGTCCAGTTGTTATTGTAGGTTATGGAGGTGTTGGAGTTGAAATTTATAAAGATACTTCAATGAGGATGGCTCCTATTACAAATGAAGATGTGTTAGCTATGCTTAAGGAATTGAAATGTTTCCCAATTTTAAAAGGTTTTAGAGGAAAAAAGGGAATAAATTTAAATAAATTAACAGCTCTTATTGTAAATTTCTCAAATTTTATCATGGATTTTGAAGATTTTTTTGATTCAATTGATTTAAATCCAGTTATATGTAACGAAAGTGAAGCATTTGTATGCGATGCAAGAATAATTTTGAAAAAATAATCTTACTTTTTTTTATATTTTTTTTAACTTCTTTTTCTCTTTTTTCAGGTGAAAATTGCAAAACCTGTCACAAAAATATTTCTTCAATGGATAAAAATCATAATTTTTCATGTTCTTACTGTCATATTTTTAAAAATGCAAAAAAATCAAAATGTAAATTTAAAGTTATAAAAAATCCCTCTGATTTAAAATATGCATATTTAAAATGTGGTAAATGCCATAAAAAGGAAATTTTTAATGTAAAAAGGAGTTTAATGAGCACAAATGCAGGAATAATTAATATTACAAGATACTTATGGTATGAAGAAAATTCTATTAATGGAAACTATTCTACAATTGAAGTTGGAAAATTAAAGAAAATTCCAGATGAAAAGTTAGTTGATGATTTTTTAAGAAAAGTATGTTTGAGATGTCATATTAATACTGAAGGAGCAAAAAGATATGGTGAATACAGAAGTTCAGGATGTGCTTCCTGTCATATTATTTATAAAAATGATGGGTCTCATTTACATAAATTTACAAAAGATATTCCTGTTACTCAATGTCTTCATTGTCATAATTTTAATAGAATTGGGTTTGATTATGCTGGTTTTTTTGAACATGATTACAATCAGGTTTACAATTCTCCATTAGGAAATCCAAATTTTAAAAAAATCTACGGAGAATATCAGCATAGATTAATTTCTGATGTTCATTACAGACTTGGATATAAATGCACCTTTTGTCACAAAAAGGAAGAGGTTATGGGTGATGGTAAAATCTATCTATTTGAACATGAGCAGGTTAAAATAAAATGTGTAAATTGCCATAAAAAACCGCATAAGATAAAAGATTATCATAAAAGTCTTAAATGTTACTCATGCCATTCAATCTGGGGAGCTCAAGATTATGGCATGCATGTTGTTAGAGAAGATTATGAAGGTTATTTTAGATGGAAAGATTTTAAAAACACAAATGTGCCTGATACACAAAAGATTCTTAATAAAGCTCTTGGAATATATGGAGATTTGGCAAAACTTACAGATAATCCAAATGATTTAAAATTTAAAAAAGTTCCGCCTAAAATAACTGATTATATTGATGGAAAAAAGAAATTAGGGGTATGGTATATTTTATGGACATATAGAAGATGGGAAAATCCTGTATTAGGAATTGATTCTAATGGTAAAATTACACCAGTTAGACCAGAATACCAATTTTATGTTACATGGATTGATAAAAACATGAATGTTAAGGTTAATTCAAAAAAAATGAGATTTGGCTGGGCACCATATTTTCCTCATACAATTACAAAGTATGGAAGAAGTTGCTACTCATGTCATTTTAATTTAAAATCATTGGGGCTTGGATATGGAATGATAGTTGATGGGAAAAAAGTTGTAAATATGTATAATTTAAAAGAAGATGGATTTAAAATTGATTTTCCATTAGAAAAAATTATCTCAGTAAATGGAAAAATTTTACAAGATTTTATTTTTCCAAATACATCGCCATTAAAAATTCATACAATAAAAAAAATGCTTAAGGGGTATTTAAAATGAAAAAAATAATTATTTTTTCATGGGTGATTTTAATTTTATTTTTCTCAATTCTTTTTGCAAAAGAAAAATTTGTTGTTTCAATTAATTTTTCAGATGATTTTGCAAAATTTAGAAAAGATTTAATTAGAGCAATAAGAGTTCTTCCAGATGAAGTTATAATAAAAAATGTTTCAGATTTTAAAAAAGCAAAAGATTGGATTGAAAAAATAAGTGGTGAAGAACCAGCAGAACTTGAATTAAATGTTATTCCACAGCTTTATGGAGGAGTTTATAATATCTCTTATTCATGTTTTTTCAATAACACTTGCATTTTAAATATCTATACAAGTTTTATTGGAGGCGATAAAACAGAAATGAGTTATTCAAGAATAAGAGAATTTGAGGAAGTAGCAGATGATATTTATAAAAAATACTTTTCCTTATCTTCAGATGTGGTTACAAAAGAAAGAAAAATTTATAGCTGGATAATAGAAAATGTTATGCCTGATAAAAATGATATTTTAACTGCAAGAAATAGCGGATATTCTGCATTAGTCTGGGGAAAATCTTTATGTGATGGATATGCAAGTCTTTTAAATTTACTATTACAAAAAAGTGGTATCCCTTCAAAGCTTGTCACAGGTAAAGTAGTGGATTTAAATGGGAATTTTCAGGGACATGCTTGGAATTCAGCAAAAATTTGTGGTTCTTGGTATTATCTTGATTCTATTTTTGATGAAAATTTTTATCCAGATTTTAAATTTTTTAATGTTTCAACTGATTTCATGGAAAATAATAAATTTTCAAAGCATATATGTATTACAAATTGCGTAAATGCCAATAATTGGAATGGTGAAACATGTGAAATAAAAGGTTGTTCAGTGGAAACTCCCAATGAATGTGATGAATTTTCATGTTATAAAATGGGATGGTATTGGAATGGTAAATCATGTCAGAAAGAGCCTTTTTTACCCAAAAATATAACTGTTATTTCATGGGATAATGAGCATATCTATTTTGCTCATGATGAGGATTCTTGTTTAAAAGCAGAAGGATTCTGGTATAATGGTATATGCAATAAAACTCCTATTGTGGAATGCGGAGATAATACAACATGCATTTTAGCAAGCCCACCTGAAATTTTATCTGCAAAAAGAGAGGATATTTTTATTGACCCAGTAAAAAATAGAGTTGAAATATTGCCAGAAAAGGGAATTGTTTTACCAGCTTTAACTGTTGATTTTTTTGAGGATGTTTATAAACCTTTTGTTTATATTTATTTTCCAGAGAAAAAATGGGGAGGCTGGCTTGATAATTTTGAATACGATATTGAAAACGATGTGATTTTTTATAATTTAGGGCAAATTGATTTTTCAAAATATAAAGGTTTGAGAATTTACATTTACATAGGATATTATTCAGTTTTTGGTAATATTTTTTATAATGGGTATGAACTTTATGTAAAAAAAGAGGCTAAATAGCCTCTTTTTATAAATAATTTAGAGCCTCTTTTGCTTCTTTTCTAACAATAAAAGCTTTATCCCATTCAAAATTTTCATCTTTTCCTAAAACTCTGAGACAGATTTTCTTTAGAATTTCCTTCTGTTTTTCATTTAAAACATTTTTCTTTGCCATTTTACCTAAGGAACGAATTGCTTTTGCCCTTATTGGTGCATAAGAATCAGATGTTCTCATTACAAGTAAATTAAAAATTGTTTCAACTAAAACTGGTTCTACATCGTTTGCTTCAAGTATTTCAAAAAATTTTCCTATTGTTCTTGTTGCTGTATCTCTTACTTCTCTATTTTCAGAACTAATTGCTGAAATAACCAATGGTAAAGCTTCTTTAACTTTTTTATCTTTAACTTTGCTCATTGCATACAAAATAAAAGATTTTCTATCTGGGTCATCTGTTTTGTAATATTCTTCAGATAAATGTGGAATTACTTTTCCACCAATATAACCTAATACTCTTGCAAAATTTAAAGCTGCTTTCATATCTGATTCTTCAAGACTTTTTAGACAGAATGGTATAACTTTTTCTCCAAATTCACTTAATACTTTTGTCGCTTTATCTTTTACATCAACCATTTCTGGATGGTCTCCAAGGTCAATGAAAAAAAGTGAAGCAATAACATCTTCAACTGCTTCTGGTGGTATCTTTTCAATATTTTTTTCAATTTCCTCAAGTCCTTTTAATATTTTTTCCTTGTTTTCACTTGAAATTAGTTCAATTAAATTATCAAGATTAAATTTTTCACCCATACTCTCCTCCATCTATTTTTTTATTTTTTAACATAAAAACAACAGTTTGACAATTGTTTCTTTTTAAATTAAATGAAAATTTAAAATTTTTTGGAGGAGAAAATGGATATTAAATCAATAATTTTATCTGCGGGGAAAAGCAAAAGATTTAAGTCTAATATTCCAAAAGTTTTGCATAAGATTTGTGATAAACCAATGATTGAAATAATAATTGATAATGTTAAGAAAATAATTGAAGAAAAAAATATTTTTGTTGTTGTTGGACATGAAAAGGAAAAAATTATTTCATTTTTAGAGAAAAAATATTCAGATTTAAATTTTGTTGTTCAGGAAGAGCAAAAAGGAACCGCTCATGCTGTATTATGCTGTAAAGATAAATTAGAAAACTACAAAGGTTGGATTTTAATTTTATGCGGTGATATGCCTTTAATAAAAGAAAACACATTAAGAGATTTTATTTCCAATTCAGTAGAAAAAAATATTGATATATCTTTTATTTCAACAACATTTGAAAACCCTGAAGGATTTGGAAGAGTTTTAAAAGATAGAAATGGAAATGTTTTAAGAATTGTTGAGGAAAAGGATGCAAGTTATGAAATAAAAAAGATTAAGGAGATTAATACTGGGATTTATTTAGTAAAAAGTAATATTTTATTTAAACTTTTACAAGATGTAAAATCTGAAAATGCTCAAAGAGAATATTATCTTCCAGATATCATTGAAATTGGTTTAAAAAAAGGAATGAATGTTAACTGTTACTTTTCAGAAAACAGTTTAGAATTTATAGGTGTTAATACAAAGCTTCAGCTATCTCAAGCTGAAAATATATTACTCAAGTGGAAAATTGAAGAGTTAATGTTAAATGGAGTGATTTTTATAAAACCTGAAACTTCATTTATTGGATATGATGTAAAAATTGGAGTGGATACAAAAATTTATCCTGGAAATTTCATTACAGGCAATACAGAAATTGGAAAAAATTGTATTATTGGAATGAATAATTTTATTAAAGACACAATTATTTCAGATAATGTTTCAGTTAAAGGTTTTTCATATATTGAAAAAGCTAAAGTTTCAGAAGAAACTCAAATAGGACCGTTTGCCCATTTAAGACCAGAAACAGTAATTGGTAAAAAATGTAAGGTTGGAAATTTTGTTGAAGTTAAAAAATCAATTTTTGAAGATGGAGTTAAAGCTTCTCATCTCTCATATCTTGGCGATTCATATATTGGAGAAAATACAAATATTGGTGCAGGCACAATTACCTGCAATTATGATGGAGTAAAAAAGCACAAAACAATTATTGGAAAAAATGTATTCATAGGTAGTGACACTCAACTTGTAGCTCCTGTGAAAGTTGGAGATTACACTTTGATTGCTGCTGGCACAACTGTTACAAAAGATGTTGGAGAAAATTATCTTGTGCATTCCAGAACCAAACAGCAAAATATTTCTGAAAAAGGTATGAAAAAAAGATTAAAAAAAACTTGAAAAATTTTTAAAGAAAGGGTAATGGGCGGAGAAAAAAGGAGTGTATACAATGCATGAAAATTATTCCACAATAATTTTTGAAAAAAAAGATTTTATTGGAATAATAAAACTTAATAGACCTGAAAGAATGAATGCTGTTATTGAAGAGATGTATCTTGAAATTCAGGATGTTTTAAAAAAATGCCAAAATGATAATAATGTTAGGGTTTTGTTGCTTACAGGTTCTCAGCTTAAAAAAAATGGAAAGATAAAAGAAGCTTTTTGCGCTGGAGCAGATTTAAAGAAACATTCAGAAGGTGATAGAACCCCTTGGCAAAAAAGAGAATACATTTTTCTTGCTCATAATACAACAAAGATGATTTATGAATATCCAAAACCAATAATTGCAGTTATTAATGGTCCAGCAAGAGGAGCAGGAACTGAAATGGCTTTAAACTGCGATTTTATCATTATGGCAGAGAATGCAACAATAGGTTTTCCAGAAACTTCTCTTGGAACTTTTGTGGGAGGAGGAGTTACAAAACATCTTGTAAATCTTGTTGGAATGCAAATGGCAAAATATCTTATTTATACAGGAAAAATTTTAAACGGTATTGAAGCAAAAGAGCTTGGAATAGCAATAGAAGTTAAACCAATAGATGAACTAATGGATTTTGCCATTAAATTTGCAAAAGAACTTTCAGAAAAAGCTCCAATTTCAATGAAATTTGCCAAAAAATACCTCCAAAAATCCCCTTCTCTTGATATTGATACAGTTTTAACCTTAGAAGCTGAAGCGATTTTAGCTTGCATGAATACAGAAGACTGGCATGAAGGGATAAAAGCCTTCATGGAGAAGAGAAAACCTGTTTATAAAGGTAAATAAAATCCATAAAAAACAGGAGGATTATTATGAGCCTTGACCGGATTTTAAATCCCCAATCTGTTGCCATTGTTGGTGCAAGTAAAAATCCAACTAAAAGGGGATATCAAGCAATAAAAACCTTACTTGAAGAAGGTTATGAAGGGAAAATTTACCCTGTAAATCCAAAAGAAAAGTCAATACTGAATTTACCATGTTATCCAAAGGTGAGTGCAATTCCAGAACCTGTTGACCTTGCACTTATTGTTACACCTGCTAAAGTTATTCCTTCAATTCTTGATGATTGTGGGAAAAAAGGTGTTGCAGGAGCGGTAATTATTGCAGCTGGTTTTAAAGAATCTGGCGAAGAAGGTAAAAGGTTGGAAGCAGAGGTTGTTGAAGCAGCAAAAAGGAATAATGTTAGAATAATTGGTCCAAATACTTCAGGTATAATGAATTTGACAATAGGATTAAATCTTGTTGGAATTAAGAATGCTCCAAAAGGTGAGATAGCATTTTTATCTCAGAGCGGGAATTTAGCTCTGGAACTTATTGTTGAAGCATCAATTAAAAGCAATAAAGGATTTTCATACTATATTGGACTTGGAAATCAAGCGGACATTAAATTTCACGAGTATTTAAAATATCTAAAAACTGACCCAAAAACTAAAGGAATTGTGATGTATGTTGAAGGTTTAAAAGATGGAAGAAAATTTTTGCAAGAAGCATATAAAACAACTCTTGTAAAACCAATTGTTTTATTAAAAAGTGGTAGAACTGAAACTGGGAAAAAATCTGTTGGCTCTCATACTGGTTCTCTTGCTGGTATGAGTGAAGTTGCTTTTACAGCTTTTAGAAGAGCTGGAATTGTTGTTGTTGAAGATAGTGATAAATTATTCCCATCAATTGAAACATTATCATATTTGCCTCCTGTAAAAAATAATAAAGTTGCAATTTTGGCAGATGGTGGAGGACATGCAACAATTGCAGCTGATATTTTAACAGAAGCAGGAATTGAGATACCTGAATTATCAGAAAGAACTCAGCAATTATTGAGAGAGATTTTACCTAAAAATGCGTCAGTAAGAAATCCTGTTGATGTTGCAGGAGGAACAGATGAAAGACCTGAGCTTTTTGCTGATTGTGCAAAGATAATTTTAAAAGACCCCAATATTGGAGGACTTTTGCTTGTTGGACTTTTTGGAGGATATGCAATAAGATTTGCAGAAATTTTAAGATTTCAAGAGGAAGATGCAGCTCATCAGATGGGTAAAATGGTTAAAAAATATAAAAAACCAATAGTTTGTCATAGTTTATATGCTTTTATGAAACCTCATTCTCTTGAATTATTAAGATACTATAACATTCCAGTTTATGATTCATTAGAGGTAGCTTGTGAATGTATGAAAAATCTTTGTTTTTATGGAAAGTATCTAAAATCATACCATAGAGAAGTAAGCTTTGTTTTAAATTACAGAAAAAAAGCTGTTTTAGAAGGTGAGGAAATAATTCAAAATGCTTTAAAAGAAGGTAGAAAATGGCTACTTGAGCCAGAAGCAAAAAGATTAATTTCACTTCATAGAGTTCCTGTGCCAAAAGAGATAGTTGCAAAAACTCCTGAAGAAGCTATTAAATTTGCAAAATCAATAGGTAAAAAAGTTGCACTTAAAATAGTTTCTCCTGATATTATTCATAAAAGTGATGCAGGTGGTGTAAAATTAAATCTTGAAGGTGAAGATGAGATAAGGAAAGCATTTAATGAAATAATTGAAAATGCAAAGAATTATAAAAAAGATGCTGATATAAGAGGAATTCTTGTTACACCAATGGTTGAAAAAGACCTTGAGGTTATTGTTGGAACTAAAATTGATGACCAGTTTGGACCAATCATAATGTTTGGACTTGGAGGAATTTTTGTTGAATTGATAAAAGATGTTTCCTTTAGAGTTTTACCAATTTCAAGGTCTGCTGCAAAAGAGATGATTAATGAAATTAAAAGTGCAAAATTGTTAAATGGTTTTAGAGGTGGGAAAAAGTATGATAAAAATGCAATAATTAGATTGCTACTTTCTGTATCAGAAATAATTGAAGCATATCCAGAAATAAAAGAGATGGACCTAAATCCAGTAATTGTTCATGAAAATGGAAAAGGAGTTGATGTTGTTGATGCAAGGATAAGAATTGATTATTCAGGAGAATAATTATGATAAAGTATAATAGTGAGATTGAAAATGAAGGAATTTTAAATATAGCAAAATTAATGGCTGTATCTGCAAGAACCGCACCAAAAAGCAGAGGGATTGATAATATAGAAATTGCCCTTGTAACAGGTGAGGATATAGATAAAATAAGAGAAAAAATGAAAGAAATTGGAGAAAGAGAAAATATACCTTTTTTTAAAAGAGATTCTGTTTCTTTATCATCTACAAAAGCTATACTTTTAATTGGAGTAAAATCAAATCCTCTTGGATTAAAGTTTTGTTCTTATTGCGGATTTAAAGATTGTAATGAGATGAAGAAAGCTGGAGCAAATTGTTTTTTTAATTTAGTTGATTTAGGAATAGCAGTATGCTCAGCAATAAATATTTCTTCAATTTTACATGTTGATACAAGGGTTATGTTTTCAATAGGAAGGACTGTAAAAGAGATGAAGATTATGCCAGAGGATGTGAGGCAAATAATTGGAATTCCAATAAGTGCAACAGGAAAAAGTCCATTTTTTGATAGGGAAATTCAATTTAATTGGTAAGGCTTTTTTTAATTTTATCCAATAGATTTAAAGCTTCAAGGGGAGTTAAGTTATTAATGTCAATTTTTTTTAACTTTTGAATAATCTTTTTCTCCTTTTCTGTTAAATCATTATCAAAAATTTTTCTTTTAATTATTATAGCCTGTTTTTTATCAATTTTTATATCAGACTTTTTTTCAAGCTTATAAAGTATTTCTTTTGCTCTTTTAATTATTTCTTCAGGAAGTTTCGCAAGAGATGCAACTTCAATTCCATAACTTTTATCTGTTGGCCCAGGTTTTATCTTCCTTAAAAATAGAAGCTTATCATTTGTCTCTTTTACATCAACAGAAAAGTTTTTCACACAATTCAGTTGCTCTTCAAGTGCGGTTAATTCATGATAATGGGTTGCAAAAAGCACAAAAGGCTTTTTATCATGTTTTGCAAGAAATTCAATAATAGCCCAAGCGATGCTTACTCCATCATAGGTGCTTGTTCCTCTTCCAATTTCATCAAGTATTACAAAACTTTTATTAGTTAAATTTCTTAAAATTTGTGATGTTTCTTTCATTTCAACCATAAAAGTGCTTTCTCCAAGGAGTAGAAAATCTTTTGCACCAATTCTTGTAAAAATTCTATCTCTAATTGAAAAATTCATTTTTTTAGCTGGAACAAATGAACCTATTTGAGCCATTAAAATTAAAAGTGCATTTTGTCTCAAATATGTAGATTTTCCAGCCATATTTGGTCCTGTAATAATATAAATTCTGTTATTTTCATTCATTTTTAATGAATTTGGAATAAAACCCTCTTCAAGGTAAACTTCAAGAACAGGATGCTTCCCTTCAATAATTTCAATTGAATTTTCATTGTTAATTTCTGGCATCACATAATTTCTTTCAAGAGCAAGAATGGAAAACCCTGTTAAAATATCAATGTAACTTACAGTGTCTGAGATGATTTTAATTATTGGACAAAAATTGGTTAATTCTTCAATAAGTTCTGAATATATTTTTTTCTGAATAGTTCCGATTTTTTCTTCTGATGTTAAAATTTTTTCCTCAAAGTTTTTTAACTCATCCGTAATATATCTTTCAGCATTTACAAGGGTTTGTTTTCTTATGAAATTATCAGGAATATTATCAGTATATTTTTTTGAAACTTCAATAAAATAGCCAAAAACTTTATTAAATTTTATTTTTAAAGGGATATTTAATTTATCTTTTAACTTTTCTTCATATTCAGCAAGCCATCTCTTTGAATTTTTCCTTATATTTCTTAATTCATCAAGTTCATGGTCAATATTATAATTTATGTATTCACCTTCAGATAAATTATTTGATGGTTCTGGAAGAATATATTTTTCAACTTTATCAATGAAATCATCTAAAACTATCAGATTATTATAATAAATTTTTGCAATTGGCGATTGGAGTTTTTTTAAAATTTCTTTTAGCTCTTTGATTATTTTTAAGTAATTTTTTAAATTTATAAGCTCCTGCGGTAAAATTGTTTTTAATCCCAATTTTGCATTTAATCTTTCTAAGTCTCCAAAATTTTTTAAAATTGAAACCAATTGCTTTCTTAAATTAATTTCTTCTTTAACCTGTAGAACAAATTTATACCTATTTTCTAATTCATTTTTGTCAACAAGTGGATAACAAATCCATTTTTTTAAATTTCTTGCTCCCATAGGAGTATGGCATCTATTTAAGATTTGATAAAGTGTTCCTTCTTTTTTCCCTTCTTGATTTTTTAGAATTTCAAGATGATACAAAGTATTTTCATCAAGTTCCATAAAGTTTTTTAAATTCAATTTTTCTGGCTTTTTTATATGAGATGGGATAAATCTATTTGTCTCAATTATATAATTAAGAATTGAAATTGTTGAAAAACTTTTTTCAATATTTTTTTCTTTAAGCCATTTTGAAATTTCTTTATTATCCTGAAATTTTTCAATAAAATTGACTTTTATTTTGAAAACTTCAAAGTTTATAAATTTTTTTAAGAAAAAATAATCTTCTTTTTTTATAAGAATCTCTTTTGGAGAGTATTTTTCAATTTCAGAAATAATTTCTTCCAAATTTAAATTTTTTTCATAAAAAAAATGTCCACTTGCAAATTCAAGTATGGATATTTCAAAATTTTTACCTTCTTTAAATATGCTCATAAGATAATAATTTTCTCCAGCATTTAAATTTTCAAATTCAGTATTAATTGCAGGAGTTAGAATTTTAACAACTTCTCTTTTTACAACTGTCTTTGCTGTTTTTGGGTCTTCAACCTGTTCACAGATTGCAATTTTATAACCACTATCAAGAAGCTTTTGAGTGTAATTTGAAAGTGCATGATAAGGTATTCCTGCCATTGGAATAAATTCTTCGCTGTTTTTATGCCTTGTTGTAAGAGCAATGTTTAAAATTTTTGATGCAATTTTAGCATCTTCAAAAAACATTTCATAAAAATCTCCCATCCTGAAAAAGAGAATTTTATCAGGATGTGCTTTTTTTATCTCAAGATACTGTTTTAACATTGGGGTAAGAGTTTTTACTTCCATGTAATTTTTATTATAATTTTTGAGAAGTGAATTCAAGGAAAAAGAGGGGGAATATCCCCCTAAATTGAAGAATTATTTTTTCATAACATATTCATGAATTGCTTTTGCAGCTTTTTTCCCAGCTCCCATTGCAAGAATTACAGTTGCTGCTCCTGTAACAACATCGCCACCTGCAAAAACTCCTTCTTTTGAAGTTTTCCCAGTTTCTTCATCTGCAACAACTGTTCCTTTTTTAGATACTTCAAGGTCAGGAGTTGTTGAAGGGATTAATGGATTTGGAGTTGTGCCTATTGCAATTATTGCAGTATCTATATCAAGAAAGAAATTACTCCCTTCTATTGGAATAGGTCTTCTTCTACCTGAAGCATCAGGTTCTCCAAGCTCCATCTTTATAAGTTCAACTTTTTTAAGCCAGCCATTTTCATCACCAATAAATCTTACTGGATTACAAAGAAGTTTAAATTGAACTCCCTCCTCTTCAGCATGATGTATCTCTTCTGCTCTTGCTGGCATTTCTGCTCTTGACCTTCTATAAACAATGTAGACATTTTCAGCTCCAAATCTTAAAGCTGTTCTTGCAGCATCCATTGCAACATTTCCAGCACCAAATACTGCAACATTTTTTCCTCTAACTATTGGAGTATCATATTCTGGAAAAAGATAAGCTTTCATTAAATTTGCTCTTGTTAAAAATTCATTTGCAGAATAAACTCCATTTAAATTCTCTCCAGGAATTTTTAAAAACATAGGAAGTCCTGCACCAGAGCCGACAAAAACTGCATCATATTCTTCCAATAATTCATCAATTGTTGTAATTTTACCAATTACATGGTCAACTTCAATTTTAACACCAAGTTTTT
Organism: uncultured bacterium; assembly: GCA_964593895.1. Classification (GTDB taxonomy): domain Bacteria; phylum DYJV01; class DYJV01; order DYJV01; family JALVYZ01; genus CAZQKL01. Next base: position 2,334 of record CAZQKL010000014.1, on the reverse strand, counting down.
TTAAATATTCAACTTCAGCTTTAACTATTGCTTTTGGTAATCTAAATTCTGGAATTCCATAAATTAATACTCCACCAGGTTCATGTAAAGCTTCAAAAATTGTTACATCATGTCCCAGTTTAATTAAATCTCCAGCGCATGTTAAACCAGCAGGTCCTGAGCCAACAATTGCAATTTTTTTACCTGTTTTTGGTGGAAGTTCTGGTAATTTAATCTCTCCATGACTTCTTTCATAATCTGCAACAAATCTTTCAAGTCTTCCAATAGCTACAGGTTCTCCTTTTTTCCCTAATATGCAATTTGCTTCACACTGATTTTCTTGGGGACATACTCTCCCACAAATAGCTGGAAGAGCATTTGTTTCTTTAATTTTCATTGCAGCTTCAATAAATTTTCCTTCAACGATTAATGAAATAAATTCTGGAATTTTTACATTTACTGGACAACCTTGCACACAGCTTGGTTTTTTACATTGCAAACAACGGGAAGCTTCTTTCATTGCAAGTTCAGGAGTATATCCATATGGAACTTCATTGAAATTTTTTATCCTTTCTTTAGGGTCTTGCTCAGGCATTGGTGTTCTTGGTATTTTATTTCCAAGCTTTATTTTTTTTTCAGTTCCCATTTTTAATATTCCCCCTTAAAATTTAATTATTACTGCATGTGCAGTTAGAACATTTTTTTAAGAAATTTTCGTATGATAACTTTTCTTGCTGTTTATATATACTCATTCTCTGCATCAATTCATCAAAATCAACTTTATGACCATCAAACTCTGGTCCATCAACACATACAAATTTTGTTACACCTCCAACTGTAACTCTGCACGCACCACACATTCCAGTTCCATCAACCATTATTGGATTTAAACTAACCAATGTCTTAACACCAAAAGGCTCTGTTGTTTTGCACACAAATTTCATCATAATAGTTGGTCCAATGGCAATAACAAGGTCAACCTCTTTATCTTTTTCAAGGACATCTTTTAAGGCATCAGTTACAAATCCCTTTCTTCCGTAACTCCCATCATCTGTGCAAACAATAAGTTCATCACTTAATTTTCTTAATTTATCTTCCCAGAAAAGAAGTTCTTTGGTCCTTGCGCCCATAATTGTTATAAGATATTTCCCTTCTTCTTTAATACCCATTGCAATATGATGAACTGGTGCTACTCCAACTCCACCGCCAACACAAACAATTTTTTTAGCTGAATGGAAATCTGTGGGTCTACCAAGTGGTCCAACAAAGTCAAGAATATAATCCCCTTCATTCATTCTTGCAAGTTCAGCTGTTGTTTTTCCAACTTCTTGGAAAACAATTGTAACAGTTCCCTTTTCTGGGTCTTTGTCTGCAACTGTTAATGGAATTCTTTCCCCTTTTTCATGTAATCTAACAATTACAAATTGTCCACTTTTAGCTTTACGAGCAATTTTAGGAGCGTCAATTTCCATCATTGTAACTTGAGGATTTTTTGAAAAAACCTGTTTTTTTAGAATTTTAAACAAGGCTCCCTCCTTTTGTTTATTTAAATTTTTTGAATATTTTAAAAAGTTCGTGAATGCAGTATACAATTTCTTTTGTATTGTCAAGTATATTATGAATTTTCTTTTGTTTAAAAAAATTAAAAAAATTTTAAAAAACTCTTGACAATTTGTATACAATGTTTTATAAACATAATTATCATTAAAAAAAGAAGGAGGGATGAGATGAGTTTTAAAAAGGTTCTGTTAGCTTTTTTAGTTATTCTATTTCCTCTCGCGATTTATTCAGCAGATATTCAAATGCATGGTGACCTTAACAACAGATTTGCACTTTATTACAACCATGTAGACCTTGTTTCACAACATCAACTTGACAAAAGCGATGTTGAAGATTGGTGGGGTGAAGCAAAATACAGAATGTGGTGGGATATGGCAACAAATGACGGAAAGGTAAAAGGAGTGTGGGCTGTTGAAATTGGTGGATTGGAATATGGTACTCCAGGAAATGGGAAAAGTAAAGGTGGTGGATTCTCAGGTGATGGAGTAAATATTGAGACAAGATGGTTGTATACAGATTTTAAATTACCTTGGAATAATAATGTTGGCGTTAAAATGGGACTTTTTGGATTAACATTAAATAAATATTTTAACAATAGCTTTTTATTCAACATTGCTCCTCGGGGCGGACTGGTGAAAAGCAACGGCGTTATGTGCATAAATAATAATTTGACCTTAGGAAAATTATGTTAAAAAATTCAAACCAAGAAACTGAAGACTTTAAAACTCGTTTAACAATAATTGAAACACGTGTAGATGATTTAAATTCTCAGATTAAAAACATACTTACTGTTGT
>CAZQKL010000013.1:6410-27213 GCA_964593895.1 uncultured bacterium | reverse complement strand
TCTAATGATACTTTAGAAGTAACAAAAGAGGCACAGACAAGGGCAGAAATGGGTAAAGAAGCATTAAATAGAGTTCTTGAATCTATTGAAAAAATTAAAAATTTTACTCAAAATGTAGCTGAAATGATTAATGAACTCTACTCATCAGCAGGTAATATTGGTGAAATTACAAATATGATTAATGAAGTTGCTGACCAGACAAATCTTCTTGCTTTAAATGCAGCAATTGAAGCAGCTCGTGCTGGAGAACATGGCAAAGGCTTTGCGGTTGTTGCTGATGAGGTAAGAAAACTTGCTGAAAGGACAGCTGGTGCATCAAATGAAATTGCTGAATTAATTAGAAGAATCCAGAAAGAAATTGAAAAAACAAATTCTATTATGAATGATGCAGCAAAAGCAGTAGATGAAGGAGTTGAATTAACACATGAAGCTGATAAAAAAATAAATGAAATTGTTGAAGCTAACAATAATGCGTTAAAATTTGTTCAACAGATAAATACCGCTACAGAAGAGCAGGCAGAAGTTAGTAAAGGAATAATTAAAGCTGTTGAAACAGTGATTGAAGCAACTGAAAATGTTGAAAATTTAATGGGAGAGCTTGGTAATGCAGGTGAAAACATAATCAAAGAAAGTGACAATTTAAAATATGTTGTGGACAATATTAACAATATGATTGTTGAACAAAATGAATTAAAAAGCACTGTTCTTGAAAATCTGAATGTGATGAAATCATCTGCTGTAAATACAATAGAAACATTAAATAATTATCAGGATAAAATTAAAGAAATAATTGAAGGAATTCCTGTTGTAATAGAAGGAATTAAATCTATAAAGATGGCTCTTGATGAACAATCTTCAGTTATTGAAAACTTGGCTATCTTTGCAAATAGAAATGTTGAAATAAGCAAAAAGGTTTTTGAAGGTGCCACTGAAATTGTAAATGAAGTTATTAAAAGCAATGAAGAAATTGCAACTTTAAATAAAGAATTTGGTAAATTTAAATTCAGTGATATCTCATTCTTAACCTATGCTGCTTCAAGACATGGTAAAAATGTTATAAAAGCTTTAATTATGATAAATAAAGGTGAAGATGCTTCAAAATACTTTGATTATAAACAATGTTTCTGTGGAAGATGGCTATATGGAAAGGGTAAAAATTTAATCCCAGATGAAAAAATATACAATGATTTATTGGAAACTCATAAAAATGTTCATGAAAAATTAACAAAATATGCTGAAACAAAAGATAGAAATCTCATGGAAGAAGTCTTAAAAGATAGTGAAATTTTAGCAAACAAATTTAGAGAAGCTTATCTATCAATTGTTAAAGAAAAAACTTCAATTAAACCAATTAGTTAAGGAGGATAAAATGAAAATTTTAGTTGTTGAAGATGAAGAAAAAGTTGCTGATTTTATAAAAAAAGGATTGACTGAGGAAAAATTTGAAGTTGAAATTGCTAAAAATGGACTCGAAGCATTGGAAAAAGTATTTTCTAATAATTATGATGTTATAATTCTTGATATTATGCTTCCAGAAATTGATGGTAATGAGGTTTTAAAAAGAATGAGAGATAAAGGAATAGATACTCCTGTTATAATGCTTACAGCAAAAGATGAACTTGAAGATAAAATAACTTCTTTTAACATTGGTTGTGATGATTACATTACAAAGCCATTTTCATTTGAGGAACTTCTCTTAAGGATTAAAGCAATTCTTAGAAGAAAAGGAAAAGAAAAGGAAGTTGAAACAAAATTAACATATAAAGACTTAACTTTAGATTTAATTTCAAGAAAAGCAATAAGGGGTGGAAAAGAAATTGAGTTAACTTCAAAAGAGTTTTCCTTACTTGAACTTCTTATGAGAAAACCTGAAGAAATATTACCAAGAAGTTTTATTTCTGAAAAGGTCTGGGGTTACGATTTTGATACAATGACAAATATTATTGATGTTTATATTAACCATCTGAGAAATAAAATTGACAAAGGTTTTGAAAAAAAACTAATTCATACTATTAGAGGTGTGGGCTACATTTTAAAGGAAGAATAGAAATTGAGCATTAAATTAAGGCTCACATTCTGGTATTCAATTATTTTCAGTATAATTCTTTTAATCTTCATTGTTGCAATTTATCTTTTTATGCGTCAACAACTTTACAATTCTATTGATGATAAACTTTTATCAATAGCAAAATTAACTTCAGATTCTTCAATTTTTATAGGTCCAGACATTACAATTCCTGAAGCTTTAAAATCAATTTTAAAAGGTTATAGAATAAAACAATCTGGAAGTGTTGTAAGAATACTTGATATCACAAACAGAAAAATAGATGTAAATGACATTCCTATAAAAAAGGATAGCATAAAAAAAGCTTTAAGCGGGTATATGGTTTTTGAGAACTATTATATAAAAAAAAATGGAAAAACATATGCAATTAGGCTTTTAACTTATCCTGTAATTGTTGATGGATATGTTGTTAGCATTATTCAGATAGGAACTTCTTTACAATTTTTATTTGAATCATTACGGAAACTGCTTTACATTCTTGCAATTCTATTCCCAATAGGAATTTTAATTTCATTTTTTTCAGGTTACTTTCTTGCAGAAAGGGTATTAGCTCCTGTAAGAATAATTACTCAAAAAGCTAAAAGAATTTCAGGTGAAAATCTTGATGAAAAAATAGGAGAAAATATGCCAGATGATGAGATAGGTGAACTTGCAAAGACCTTTGATGGAATGATTTCAAGAATTAGAGAATCTTTTGAAGAATTGAGACAATTTAGCGCAGATGTTTCTCATGAGTTGAGAACTCCATTAACAATTTTAAAAGGTGAAATTGAGGTTGCATTAAAAGGTGATAGAACAAAGGAAGAGTATAAAAAAACATTGAAAAGTTCTCTTGAGGAAGTTGAAAGATTAAAAAGAATTGTTGAAGATTTACTGTTTCTTTCAAAGGTTGAAGCTGGAAAAATAACATATAGATTAACAAAAGTTGATTTGTTGGAAGTTGTGCTATCAGTTATAAATGTTTTAAAATTTTTAATTAAACAGAAAAATATTAAATTAAACATAGATGGAAGCCCTGAAATATATGTTAAAGGAGATGAAAATTTACTAAAACAACTTGTCTACAATCTTATTGAAAATGCAATAAAATATAATAGAGATGGTGGTGAAATTAATATTCAAATTGACAAAAATGAGAAAAATGTTATTCTAAAAATATCAGATACAGGTTATGGAATTCCAGAAGAAGATTTAAATAAAATTTTCAATAGATTTTACAGAGTATCAAAATCAAGAACAAGAAGTGAAGGTGGTCTTGGGCTTGGGTTAAATATTGTTAAAAAAATAGTTGAACTTCATAATGGAGAAATTAAAGTTGAAAGTGAAATTAATAAAGGTTCAACTTTCACAGTAATCTTACCAAAGTATGGAGATAAATCATGAGAATATGTTGTAAAGAATATTCAATGGAGATGGAACTATTAGCATTAAAAAAGAAGCTTGAAAATGGAAATTTTTCTGAAAAAGAAAAGGAAACAATTATTAAGAGAATAAAAGAGATAGAAAAAGCATTAAAAATGGATTAAAATGAAGTGCACATATTGTAATAATGAATCTGTAGTAACTATTAGAAAAAGAAAGCTTTGCAAGGAGCATTTTAATAATTATTATAAAAAAAGGATTGAAAAAGTATTAAAAAAAGTTCCAATAAAAAGTAAGAGAATTCTTGTTGCCTTATCTGGCGGCAAAGATTCAGTAAGTATTTTCCATTTTCTTTCAAAGGCAAAAGATAAATACAAATTTTATTTAGAAGGGATTTTTATAGACCTTGGAATAGAAAAATTTTCAGAAAAAAGTAAAATGATTTCAATTAAACTTGCAGATTCATTGGGCCTAAATTTAAATGTAGTGAGTTTAAAAGAAATTTATAAAAAAACCATTGATGAAATTTCTGAAAAAGAGAAAAAAGTTTGTGCAAGTTGTGGAACTATAAAGAGATTTGTTATAAATGACTTTGCTTACAAAAATAACTTTGATTTTATAATAACTGGACATAATATGGATGATGAAACAATCTTTTTAAATCAGAATATTTTATCTGGAAGTATTGAATATATAAAAAGATACACAAGATTTTATACAGAAACATTACAAAATTTAAAACTTATTGGAAAAATAAAACCACAGTTTTTTGTAAGTGAAAATGACAATAAAGTTTACTGCAATGTTAACAATCTTGAATATGTAAAAGATTCATGTCCATATTCAAAAAAGTCTCCTCATAAAAAATTGGAATGGTTTGTAAAAAATTTAAATAAAAAAATGGATTATTCTTACAATTTTTTAAATTTTTTCTTGAAGATAAACGATTACTTACCTGAGACTAAAATTAATGAATTTCATTTTTGCCCTGAATGTGGATATCCAACTGTTAATAAAACTATCTGCAAATTCTGTAGAATTATAAAAAATTGATGTTTAAAATAAAAAAAGCAATCATCCTTCCTGAAGTAAACAACAAAAAATTAATTGATAGAATTAAATCTTTTAACATTAAATTAGAATTTCAAGAAAATGTTGATTATAATATTCCTTTAACAGAAGGGAAAAAAATAATACTGGTAAAAAACAATCCTGGAAAATTTTTAAAAAAGTGCCCTGGCACACCAATTTACATATGTTGTGAATATTATGTTTTACATCTTGCTGAGCACTGCCCAATGGATTGTAGCTATTGCATACTTCAAATTTATTTTAAAAATCCATATTTAACCATTTTTGCAAATTATGATAAAATGATTGAAGAACTTGAAAAAGCAGATAAGGAAGGAGAAATAATTAGAGTTGGCACAGGAGAATTTACAGACAGTCTTGCTTTAGCTGAAATTGCAGGCTGGCACGATTTATTAATTCCATTTTTTTCAAATTGCAAAAACATGTTTCTTGAAATTAAAAGCAAATTATCAGATACTTCATTTTTAAGATTTAAAAATCATAATAGAAGAATAATTGCTTCCTGGTCTTTAAATACAAAAAAAATTCAAAAATATGAAGAATTAAACACAAGCTCAATTGAAGAGAGGCTAAAAAGTGCAAAAATTGCCATGGAAGCTGGTTTTATAAATTCTTTTCACTTTGACCCAATTATCTATTATGAAGGTTGTGAAAAAGATTATGAAGAAGTTGTTGATATGATTTTTTCCTATATTGATGATAGAAATATATGCTGGATAAGTTTAGGTTCATTAAGATTTATTCCTCAACTTAAAGATATAGCATGTGAAAGATTTAAAAAAACAAAAATTTTCTTTTATGAATTTCACACAGGTCTTGATGGGAAAAAGAGATATTTTATAACAAGAAGGATAAAACTTTATAAATCAATATATTCAGCAATTAGAAAAAGGAGTAAAATAGTTCCAGTTTACTTCTGCATGGAAAATGAAAAAGTATGGAAAGAAGTTATGGGGTTTTCCCCAAAATCAAATAATGAATTAAAAAAATACCTTGATAATGCAATTATTGAAGTTAGCAAAAGATTTTAAACTAACCTCTCCACATTGTAAGCAATATTTAATAATTTTGCTTCTTCAAAATAATTTCCAATAATTTGAAGTCCAATTGGTAAATTATTTCTATCCTTTCCCACAGGAACACTTATTCCAGGAAGTCCTGCTAAATTAACAGGAATTGTAAAAATATCATTAAGATACATTTCTAATGGATTTTCAATTTTTTCACCTAATTTAAATGCTGTTGTTGGAGACACAGGGCACATTATAACATCAACATTTTTAAAAGCAGACACAAAATCTTGTTTAATTAAATTTCTAACTTTAGCTGCTTTTAGATAATACGCATCGTAATATCCAGCACTTAAAGAGTAAGTTCCTATCATTATTCTTCTTTTAACTTCATTTCCAAAACCTTCAGCTCTTGTTTTCTTATACATATCTATTAAATCTTCATATTTTTCAGCTCTAAATCCATATTTTACTCCATCATATCTTGCTAAATTTGAACTTGCCTCAGCAGGAGCAATAATGTAATAAGTTGCAACTGCATACTCAGTGTGTGGAAGAGAAATTTCAACTATTTCAGCACCTTCTTTTTCAAGATTTTTTAATGTGTTTAAAATACAATTTTTAACATCTTCCTGAATTCCTTCAACAAAATATTCCTTTGGAAGTCCAATTTTTAATCCCTTTAATGCTTCTTTTTTTAAATTTTTAAGATAATCTGGAACCTCTATTGGCACTGATGTTGAATCTTTCTCATCATAACCACTTATAACCTGAAGTAATATTGCACAATCTTCAACACTCTTTGCAATAGGTCCAATCTGGTCAAGAGATGATGCAAATGCAACAAGCCCATATCTTGAAACTCTTCCGTAAGTTGGTTTTAATCCAACAACACCGCAAAATGAAGCAGGTTGCCTTATGGAGCCTCCAGTATCTGAACCAAGGGAACCTGCACACATATTACCTGCAACTGCAGAAGCACTTCCCCCACTTGAGCCACCTGGAACTCTTTCAAAATCGTGAGGATTTCTAACAGGGCCAAAAAATGAAGTTTCATTTGAAGAACCCATTGCAAATTCATCCATATTTGTCTTTCCAAGAGTTACAATATTGTGTTCAAGTAATTTTTCATACACAGTTGCATTATAGGTTGGAACATAATTATAAAGCATCTTTGAAGCGCATGTTGTTTTAATACCTTTTGTGCAAATTAAATCTTTTAGGCTTAAAGGTATCCCAGTTAAAAGCTTTTGGTTTCCTTTTAAAATTAATTCATCAGATTTTTTAGCCTGCTCTATTGCAATATCTTCACAAACAGTAATGTATGCATTTATAATTTTATTTAACTCTTTTATTCTCTCAAGGTATTTCTCAGTAACTTCAATAGCTTTAATTTCCTTTTTTTTATATAAATCAATTAATTCTGATATTTTTAAAGCTGTAAGTTCCATATCCACTCTCCTCCCAAAAAAAGCTTTTAACGATTTATCAGATTACAATTTAAAAATCAAATTGATTTTTAACCTTAAAAAATATATAACTCAAAAAATGGCATCAAAAATAATTAGAATTAACGACATAATTGATAAGCTTCTTGAAAGATATTCTGAAGAAGAAATATCAATTGTAAACAAAGCTTATGTATATTCTGCAAAAGTCCATAGAGGCCAGTTAAGACTTTCTGGTGAACCATATCTTGTTCATCCGCTATCTGTGGCTTATATCTTAACAGAAATGAATATGGATATTCCAACAATTGTAACAGGACTATTGCATGATGTAGTTGAAGATACTCATACTACAATAGAGGAGATTGAAAAACTATTTGGACATGAAATTGCAGTTTTAGTTGATGGAGTTACAAAGATAAGTAAACTTGAGTTTTCCTCTCAACAGGAAAAGATGGCTGAAAATTTTAGAAAGCTAATTGTTGCATCCACAAATGATATAAGAGTAATTATTGTAAAACTTGCTGATAGACTTCATAATATGAGAACATTACAATACATGCCAAGAGAAAAACAGATTAGAATTGCAAAAGAAACATTAGAAATTTATTCTCCACTTGCAAATAGACTTGGTATATCATGGATGAAAGCTGAACTTGAAGATTTATCTTTAAAATTTTTAAAGCCAAAAGTTTATGAAAATATTGAAAAAAGGATTATGGAGCTTAAAGCTGAAAAAGATAAATACATAAATGAGGTTATAAAAATTTTGAAAAGGAATTTAAATTATTATCATATTGATGGTAAAATTTCAGGAAGGTTAAAACATATTTACAGTATTTATAAAAAAATTCAGGAAAAAAATGTGGATTTAAGTCAAATCTACGATATCCTTGCTTTTAGAATAATTGTTAAAACAGTTCCAGAATGTTATCAGGTTCTTGGAATAATTCATTCTATCTGGAAACCGGTTCCTGGCAGATTTAAAGATTTCATAGCAATGCCAAAAAGCAACATGTATCAATCTTTGCATACAACAGTTATTGGTCCTTTTGGAGAATTTATTGAGATACAAATAAGAACAGAAGAGATGCATAAGATTGCTGAACAGGGAATTGCAGCTCATTGGCTTTATAAAGAAGGAAAAACAAAAGATGATGAAAGCTTTAGAACTTTCAACTGGTTGAGACAGGTAATGGAACTTAAGGATGATATAAAAGATGCAAATGAATTTTTTAAAAGCATAAAAGAGGAGATTTTATCTGAATCAGTTTATGTATTCACCCCAAAAGGTGATGTTATTGAGCTTCCAAAAGGCTCAACTCCAGTTGATTTTGCTTATGCAATTCATTCAGAGGTTGGGAATAGATGTATTGGAGCTAAAGTTAATGGTGTTATGGTGCCTTTAAAGTATAAATTAAAAAATGGTGATAGAGTTGAAATAATTGCCTCAAAAAATGCTAAACCGAATAAAGATTGGTTAAAATTTGTAAAAACTTCAAAAGCAAGAAATAAAATTAGAGCATGGATTAAAAAAGAAAATTTTGAAACAAATGTAGAAGTTGGTAAAACATTAATTGAAAAAGAATTAACAAAAAATAAAATCACAATTAATGATGAAATTAGAGAAAAATTGGAAGAAACTGCAAAAAGTTTTAATTTTGTTTCACTTGACTATCTTTACGAAGCTGTTGGAAGTGGAAAAATTTCAGTTAATCAGGTTTTAAACAGAATAATTCCAAAAGAGGGTAAAAAGCAGACACCTGAAAAAAAGCAAAAGCAGTCTTTACCTGTTTCAATAATTATTGATGGAGAATCAAACTTTGCTTATAGATATGCAAAATGCTGTAATCCATTACCTGGAGAAGATGTTGTAGGATACATAACTATTGGAAAAGGGATAACAATTCACTCTAAAAACTGTCCAAATCTGTCAAAATTAGACCCTGATAGAATTGTTGAAGCAAAATGGTCTATTGACAAGGAGGAAAAAAGGATTATTAAACTAAAAATTACTGGTTTTGACAGAAAAGGACTTTTAATGGAAATGAGTAACGCAATAACCGATGTAGGATTAAATATTGTTAGAGTAAATGTGAATACAACTGATGATGGAAGGTTTAAATGCTACTTTGATATTGAAGTTATGAACAATGAACAACTTCAAAAAGTTTTAATGAAATTAAATGAAATAAGTGAAATTACTTCAATTGAAAAGGTGTAGCTGGAGGGGATAATGATTAAATTAGATTTTAAACCAATTCTTTTAATGATTCTTGACGGGTTTGGACTAAGAGATGAAGTTGAATATAACTCTTTTAAACTTGCAAATACTCCATTTTTAGATTTTTTATTCAAAAATTATCCAAATTCAAAACTTGAAGCTTCTGGTTTAAGTGTTGGTCTTCCAGAAGGTCAAATGGGAAATAGTGAAGTTGGACATATGAACATTGGTGCTGGAAGAATAGTATATCAGGACCTTACAAGAATAAATAAAGCCATAGAGGACGGTTCATTTTTTAAAAATGAAGTATTACTTACAGCAATCAATACTGCAAAAAAGTTAAATTCTAAAATTCATCTTCTTGGACTTGTGTCTGATGGTGGTGTTCACAGCCATATAAACCATCTTTTTGCAATTTTAAAAATGATAAAACAGAATGGATATAATAAAGTTTACATTCACTGCTTCATGGATGGAAGGGATACTCCACCAACTGCTGGAGTAAATTATTTAACTCAATTAAAAAAATTTATTTCTGAAAATAGAATAGGTAAAGTTGCATCAGTTATGGGAAGATTTTACGCAATGGATAGAGATAGAAGATGGGAGAGAATTTATCAAGCTTATAAGGTTATTGTAAATGGAGAAGGTGAAGAAATCAAAGATTATATTTCAGAAGTAAAAAAAAGATATGAAAAGGATGAAACAGATGAATTTATAAAACCTTTCCTTGTTGATAAAAATGGTGTTATTGAAGATAACGATGTTGTTATCTTTTATAATTTCAGGGCAGATAGAGCAAGACAGCTTACAAGAGCTTTAACAGAGGAAAATTTTAACAAATTTAATATTTCCAATAGACCTAAAATCTCATACTTTTGCACAATGACAATGTATGATAAAGATTTCCCTTTTCCAATAATTTTCCCACCAGAAAAGTATAAAAATATTATGGGTGAGGTTGTTTCAAAAAATGGGCTTAATCAACTGAGAATTGCAGAAACTGAAAAGTATGCTCATGTTACATATTTTTTCAATTGTGGAAGAGAAACTCCCTTTGAAAATGAAGACAGGGTTTTAATTCCATCACCAAAAGAGGTAAAAACTTATGATTTAAAACCTGAAATGAGTGCATTTTTAGTAACAGATGAAGTATTAAAAAGAATTAATATGAATAAATACGATTTTATTGTTTTAAACTATGCAAACCCTGATATGGTTGGACATACTGGAGTTTTAGAAGCTTCAATTAAAGCTTTTGAAGCTCTTGACAAATGCATAAAAAAAGTTGTAGAAAGTGTGCTTGGTAAAAATGGTCTTGTTTTTTTATGTTCAGACCATGGGAATTCTGAACTAATGGTTGATGAAAATGGAAAACCACATACTGCACATACAACAAACAAAGTTCCATTTATTTTCATTTCAAACTTAAAAAACAGTATAAAAATAAAAGATGGAATACTTGCAGATATTTCTCCAACTATTTTAAAATTTATGGGAATTAAAAAACCAATGGAAATGACTGGCAAAGAATTAATTGAATTTGAAAAATAAAGAGGAGAGAAAATGATTGAAGTTAAAAACTTAACAAAAAAATTTGGTCAGATTGAAGCAGTTTCAAACATATCTTTTGAAATAGAAAAAGGAGAAATTGTTGCTTTTTTAGGACCAAATGGTGCTGGTAAAACAACAACAATGAAAATTCTCACCTGTTTTATGAGACCAACAAATGGAGAGGTAAAAATTTCAGGCTATGACATTTATGATAATCCTATGGAGATAAAAAGGAAAATTGGATATTTACCTGAAAACAATCCTTTATATTTAAACATGAGGGCAATAGATTACCTAAAATTTGTTGGGAAATTAAAGGATTTAAAAGGGAAAGAACTTGATGATGCTATAAAAAGAGTGAGTATCCAATGTGGAATTGAGCATGTATTAAAAAGGACAATTGGTAATCTATCAAAAGGATACAGACAGAGGGTTGGACTTGCTCAGGCAATAATTAATGACCCTCCAATATTAATCCTTGATGAACCTACAAGTGGTCTTGACCCAAATCAGAGAATTGAAATAAGAGAGCTTATAAAAGAACTTGGAAAAGAGAAAACTGTAATTTTAAGCACACACATTCTTCCAGAAGCTGAAACCACCTGCAATAGAATTTTAATTATTCATAAAGGTAAAATTGTTGCTGATGGCACAAAAGAGGAGCTTACAAAATCAGATGAGAATAAGAAAGTGTATGTAACCATTAAAGAAAAAGAAAATCAATTTGTAAATATTTTATCTGAAATTGAAGAAATTAAAAAATGGGAAAAAGTTTCCTCAGTTGAAAATTTAATTACTTTTGAGCTTGAAACAAATGAAGATTTAAAAGTTAAAGAGAAAATTTATTTAAAATGTGTTGAAAATAACATAATTATTGTTGAATTAAAAACAGTTGCAATTACCCTTGAAGAGCTTTTCAAAAAATTAACCCAGTAGGAGAATATAAATGAAATGGATTGTTATTCTGCAAAAGGAATTGAGTGCTTATTTTGGTTCTTTAACCGCTTATATAATTTCAACAGTTTTTCTTTTAATTACAGGCTGGTTTTTTACTTCTAACATATTTCTTATGGGATATGCAGATTTAAGGACTGTTGTTGAATTAATTCCATTTTTATTTCTATTTTTAATTCCTGCTTTAACAATGGGTAGTTTTACTGAAGAGAAAAAAGATGGAACAATTGAATTAATTTTTACAATGCCAGTTAGTGATTTTGATTTAATTTTTGGGAAATTTTTATCTGCTTTAATTTTTATATGTTTTTTACTAACATTTACTTTAAGCTACCCAATTACCCTTGCAATTCTTGGTAATCCAGATAATGGCCAAATTATCTGTTCTTACATAGCAATTATTTGTCTTGCTGGAGTATTTATATCAATTGGTATCTGTGTTAGTTCATTTTCAACAAATCAGGTTGTTTCATTTATTGTAACATTTTTAATTTTATTTTTCTTCTTTATAATAGACAAATTTGCTCCTCTAATGCCATTTAAAACTGGAAAAATTTTAATGAAAATAGCTTTAATGCCAAAATTTTACGATTTATTAAAGGGAGTTATTGATACTACTGATATAGTTTATTTCATAACTTTAATATTAATCTTTCTTGGAATAACACAATACTCACTTGAAAGGAGACACTGGCATGGATAAGAAAAAGAAAATTGCCATAAATTCAATTATTTATATTGTTATTTTTATTGCTATTTTAGTTGGAATAAATGTATTAGCAAATATCTACCATAAAAGATTTGATTTAACTGAAAATAAAATCTACTCATTAAGCCCAGCAAGTATAAAAATTGTAAAGAATTTAAAACATAACTTAATAATTAAGTGCTTTTTTTCTGAAGATTTACCAGAACAATATGAGATAAATAAGAGATACTTAAAAGACCTTCTTGAAGAATATAAAAATTATTCAAATGGAAAAATACATTTTGAATTTATTGACCCAGATAAGGAAACAGAATGGAAGTCAAAACTACCTGCTATAGGAATTCCAAGAATTCAGGTTACAGGTGTAAGTCAAGATAGATTTGAAATAAAAAATATTTATATGGGTGTCGCTTTTTATTATGAGGATAAAAAGGAGGTTATCCCTGTTTTAAAAAATATTCAGGGGCTTGAATATAACATTTCATCAATAATAAAGAAATTAACCCAGGAAAAGTTAAAAACAGTGGGATTTTTAGCTATGGGTGGTGAATCTATTCCTGAAGAAGGTGCAAGAAAAATTGCCTCAGCATTAAGAAAATATCTTAATGTAACAACTGTAAGGCTTGTAAAGTATCTTCCAATTGAAAAAGATGTAGATTTACTTGTAATTGTGGGACCAAGGATGAAATATTCAGAATGGACAAAATATCAGATTGACCAGTTCATTATGAAAGGTAAACCTGTGATTTTTCTCATTGATAAAATTTTGGTTGATTATCAGATGTTTAATTATGTGAAAAATACATTAAATGTAAATGATTTATTGAAAAAATATGGAGTTGAAATTACTGATAACATTATTGCAGATTTAATTAATCAGAAAATTGCAATTCAAAAGGTTGTTGGAAATTTTATTATTACAAATACAACAAATTATCCATTTTATCCTGTTTTTACTGATATAAATAAAAAATTACCATTTTTATCAGATTTTGATGGATTATACTTTCCTGTTATAACTGAAATTAAAATTCTTGACAATAAAACAAAAGGTGAAAAAATCACATGGCTTTTTAGAAGCAGTAAAAAAAGTTTTATAGCAAAATATCCATATAATCTTTCTCCATTTCAAAAATGGGATTTAAAAAAATTTAATTCAAATAAGAAATATATTGCTGGAGTTTTAATTCAAGGAAAACTTCATTCAGCTTTTACAGAAAAAGACTTACCAAAGCTTGAGGATAAAAATCTTTCTAAACAGAAAAATCTTGAAAAATATGAAATTTTTGACCTTAAAAAGATAAAGAAAAATTTTATAAAATCAACAGATAAAGCAAGAATAGTTGTTATAAGTGATGCTGATTTTATCCAAGATGCTCTTATTGATAAAACAATGCAGTCATTTTTCATGAATTTGGTTGACTGGTTGTTAGATGATACTGGGCTTGTTAACATAAGAACAAAAGGGATAAAATTAAGACCATTAAAAAATGTTTCAGAAACTGAAAGATTAATCATAAAACTTATTAATATTGCTGGAATTCCACTTCTATTAATTATTGTTGGAATAATAATCAATATTGTGAAAAGAAGTAGAGAAATTTAGGAGGATAAAATGGGAAAGAGAAATTTCATTCTATTAATAATTTTACTTGTAATTGTAATTTTAATCCTTTTCAGCTTAAAAAAAGAGAATAAACCACTTCCACATAATTACATTTTTAAAAATCTCAATTTTAAAGATATTTCTGAATTTAAGCTCAAAAATTTTACAATAAAAAACATAAATGGAACTTGGAAAATAGATAATGAAACTTGTAACAGCCATGAAATTGAGTATCTTGTAAATCTTTTAAAATCAACAGATTTTTCAAATGTAATATCAGAAGACCCATCAACATTTGAAAAATTTAAAGTAACAGATAATAGCTCTTTAAAGGTTGAAATAAAAACCACTGATGGTAAAAATTATAAAATCTATATTGGTAAAATTACTCCAGATGGAAATGGATGTTACATTAGATACAAAAACAAAGTTTATTTGATAACTCAAAACATAAAAATTGATTTCAATAAAGAAAAAAAGGATTTTTACTTACATAAGAAAGTTAAGAAATCTAAGAAAAAGTAGATGTTTATCTGTCAGGAATGCGGTTATTCATCAAAAAAATGGCTTGGTAAATGCCCTCAATGTAATTCCTGGAATTCCTTTATAGAAGAAGATGAAAAAAAGGTTAAATTTTTTAAACCTTCAAACTTAAAGCCTTTATCCTTAAATGAAATAAAATCTTCCTCAACTGAAAGAATTTTAACAAAAATAGAAGAATTTGATAGAATAATCGGTGGTGGGCTTGTAAAGGGACAGGTTCTTCTAATAGGTGGAAGTCCTGGAATTGGGAAATCAACTTTGCTATCACAAATTTTAGCCAATCTATCAGATGAAAAAGATAAAGGATTTTACATTTCTGCTGAAGAATCGCTTGCTCAGATAAAATTAAGATTTGATAGATTAAATATTGAAAATCAAAATATTTTCTTTATTTCAGAAAATAATTTAACCAAAATAATTCCAGTTATTGAGAAGTATAGACCCAAGTTTATTGTTGTAGATTCAATTCAGACTGTATATTCAGAAAATTTAACTTCAATCCCTGGAAGTGTAACTCAGATAAGGGAATGCACTTCCATTCTTACAGATTTTACAAAAAAAAATGAGGCAATTGTTTTTATAATTGGTCATATTACAAAGGAAGGAGCAATTGCTGGACCTAAAATTTTAGAACATATGGTTGATACTGTTCTTTACTTTGAAGCTGAAAAAAATAGCATTTATAGAATTATAAGAGTTTTAAAAAACAGATTTGGACCTATCAATGAAATTGCAGTATTTGAAATGAAAAAAGATGGTTTAAAAGAGATAAAAAATCCTTCAGAAATTTTTATTGAGCAAGATAAGGAAAAAAACATAGGTTCAACTATCTTTCCAACAATAGAAGGCACAAGGAGTATATTGGTTGAGGTTCAGGCACTTGTTTCAGATACTTCATTCTCAATTCCCCGTAGAACCGCCCAGGGACTTGATATTAACAGGATAAACATTTTAATTGCAATTTTAGAAAAATCTCTTGGAATTAATTTTTTCAATAAAGATATTTTTGTAAATATTCCTGGTGGAATAAAAATAAATGACCCTGCAGTTGACCTTCCAGTTTGTATTTCAATTTTATCTTCATATTTAAACAAAGAGATAGATAAAAATCTCGCTTGTTTTGGTGAAATAGGTTTAACTGGAGAAGTAAGAACCACTTCCTTTTCAGATTTAAGAATTAAAGAAGCTTTAAGAATGGGATATACGAAAATAATTATGCCTGAAAGTGGGAGAGAGTTTTATAATGCAAAAATTATTACAATTAGCACTATTAATGATATTCTTCAGTATATTAACTAATTTTCTCCATGCAAATTCTGAAATAAAAGCGGTTCAAATCTCATATATTGATGCCCAAAATTTTAAAGAGCTTGAAAATAAATTTTTAGAAATAAAAAGAAAAGGTTTTAACACAATAATTTTCCGAGTTTTTCAAAATAATGGAGATAGATTTTATCCCTTTATTAAGATGAAAAATTCAAAATTTGGAATTTATTACAAATCAAAATTTGCTCCTTGTGTAAATGATTGTTTAAAAAATGTAATAAAAATTTGCAAAAAGCTAAATTTAAAAATTATTGCATGGATGGAAACAAGAAACTGTGATTTTGGATTGAAAGGTGTTTTATATAGAAAGATTTTTAAATACAATTTTAAAACAAAAAAATTCACCCCATCAAAAGGATTAAGTTTCTTTGTTCCTGAAAATATATTTAAAATTAAAAAACTATTTCAAGATTTGGCAAAATACAATATTGACGGTATTTTAATTCAGGATGATGTTAAAATTCTTGTTGATGAAGATTTTAATCCATTTGCAAGAAAAATTTTTTTTAAGCTAACTGGGAAATTAATAAATGAAAATTATGCTCAAAAAAAATTGTTTTGTAATATAAAATCAAAAAGTGAAATAACTTCAGATTTTCTCAACACAGACTGGCAGAAATTTAAAATTATAAAACTTAAAGCTTTTCTTGAGGAGCTTATAACTTCAATAAAAAAGGTAAAAAAAATTAAAATTTTTGCAAATGTTAATTATGAAACATTAGATAGAAGCGAACTTTCAAGATTATGGTATAGTTATGATTTAAATACATTTTCTAATACAGGAGTTGATGTATTTTCAGTTATGCTCTATCAGGAACAGATGAAAAATGAGCTTTGCTTGAAAAATGGAGAAATTTTAAGTTTTATTAAAAAAATTTTAATTAATTCCCAAAAATACAAAAATTTAAAATTTCTTTTTAAAATTCAGAGCTATGACTGGTATTCAAAAAAATTTTTAGATTCCAAATCAATTTTTAACTTATTGACATTTTTGAAAAATAATAATATTAAGAATATTGCTATTTTTCCTTACAATAAAAAATTGTTTGAAAAATCAAAAAATGAAATTGCCTGGAAAAATTAAAAATTTTCTAATTTTAATCTTTTTATCAATTTTAATTTCTTGTGCATCTACAACTCAAACAAATTTAAATAAAGAAAAAACTATTACTGAATTAAAAATTGCAGAAGATTACAATGCAGGACTTCTTGCATTAAGCTTAAACGATTTTTCAAAAGCTGAAAGGCTTTTATTAAGATGTGTAAAATATAACTACAATCTTCCATTTTCATATCTATACCTTGGAATAACCTATTATAAAATGAAAAAGTATGATTTAAGCGAAAAATATTTAAAAAAAGCTCTTGAAATAAAACCTGATTTAACTGAAGCTCATAATTCTCTTGGCGCAGTTTATGCTGCTCAAAAAAAATATTCACTTGCTTTAGATGAATTTCATAAAGTTTTACTTGACCCAGGTTATCTATTTCCTGAAAATGCTCTATATAACATTGCTCTAATCTATTATCACATGGGAGAGTATTTAAAATCAATAGATTATTGCAATAAAACTCTTGTTATTGTTCCAAAATCTCCAATGGTATATTATTTAATTGCACTAAATTATGTAAAACTTGGAAAGAAGAAATTAGCAAAAAAATATCTAACTGATATTATAAAAAATTTCCCAAAATCAACATGGGCAGATGTAGCTAAAAAATATATGAAGGAAAATAAAATCTAATGCAAAATGATGTCTCAATTGGAAACTTAATAAAAAATTCCTTAGAAGAAAAAAAAATCACAATAGATGAGCTTTATGAGAAAACAAAAATTCCAAAAAAATATTTAAAAGCAATAGTAAACGATGATTACTCCAATTATCCACCAAAAACATTTCTTTTAGGATATTTAAAAGAAATCTCAAAATTACTCCAGATTGATTATTCTAACATATTGAAAATCTTGAACAAATTAAATTTAGGAGAACAATTAAACATTGAGCCTAAATATAAGCCAATTCTTGAAATTGAAAAAACTCCAATCTCATTTTTTAGGATTTTTTCCTATTTTTTTACATTTGTTGCTATATTAGTAATTGGAATTTTAATTATTGGTAAATTTAAATCAACAAATAAGGAGATAACCCCAAAAAAAGTGGAAATAAAACCTAAAAAGATTGTTCATAAAAACATTCAACCTAAAAAAGAAGAAGAAAAAAAGATAATTATTGATAACACTTCTGCGGAAATACCTCCTGTAAAAAAAGAAGAAGAAAAGCCAATTAAGAAGATTGACAACATTACATTGACAATTATTGGGAATGAACTTACATGGGTAAGAATTTATATTGACAATGAAACAAAAAAAACTTATTTTGTGAAAAAAAATGACAATATAACCCTTTATGGCAAAAAATTTTTTAAACTTGATATAGGAAATGCTGGAGGAATTAGATTAATTTTTAATGGAAAAGATTTAGGGTTTCCAGGAAAAAGAGGTGAAGTAAAGCATATAATATTGAAAAGAGGTGAAATAGAATGAGAAGATTTATTTTGTTATGTGTTTTAATTTTTATTTTTGCATATTCAAATCTGTTTCCTTGCGGAGGTTCATGTTTAAAGTGTCATCCAAACCTTAATTTTAAAAACCCATCTCAACATAAAATAATAAAATCTTGTATTGAATGCCATTCCCAAGGATGCCAAAAAAGAGATGATGACCTTTTTTTAGATGGAAAAAATAATGCCTGTGGCCAAGATTGCTTTGAATGTCATACAACTTTACCAGAAAATAAAGAACATAAGGTAATTTCTGAATGTATTAAATGTCATAAAACTCTCAATATTTCCCATGACTAAAAAAGATATAGCAAAAATATTAAAAGAAATCGCTGATTTTTTAACAATTCTTGGAGAAAATGAATTCAAAATAAGAGCTTACACCTTTGCTGTAAGAAGTATAGAACAAGCTGAAAATATTGAAGAAATAATTAATGGAAAAACAAAAGGTATAGGAAAATCAATTTCCAAAATTGTAAAAGAAATTTATGAGACAGGCACATGTAAATATTATGAAGAATTAAAAAGTAAAATTCCTGAAGGTGTCTTAGAGCTTTTAAATTTGAAGGGGCTTGGAGCAAAAAGAATTAAAATTTTATATGAAAATCTTGGGATAAAATCAATTGGAGAGCTTGAATATGCATGCAAGGAGAATAGACTTTTGATTTTAAAAGGATTTGGGAAAAAAATTCAGGAAAACATTTTAAAAGCAATAAAAAATTACAGAAAAAACTTAAATTATTTCACAGTGCTTGAAGCAGAGGAAATAGTAAATGAGATAAGGAAAAAATTTAAAGTAATTGCATTCACAGGTGACTACAGGAGAAAGATGGAAGTTTACGATAAAATTGAAGCTGTAATATATGAAGAAGAAAATAATAAAATTAAAGAAATTGAAAAAGAATTTAGCAGAAAAATTATTTTCCATTGTGCTAAAAACAGAAATGATTTTATAAAAAAACTTTTTGAAACAACAGGGTCTATTAATTTTGTGAAAAAATTTAATATACCTGAAAATCCTAAAAATGAAATAGAAATTTTTAATAAAAATAACTCTGAATTTATTATTCCAGAACAGAGAGAGGATATTGCAAATTTTGAAAAAAATTATATAAGATATTGTGATATAAAAGGAATTTTTCATATTCATTCAACTTACAGTGACGGAACTTTATCCCTTGAAGAAATAGTAAAATTTTTAATTTCAAAAGGTTATGAATATGCTGGAATTTCTGACCATTCAAAAAGTGCCTACTATGCTAATGGATTAACAGAAGATAGAATAAAAGCTCAAATTGAAGAGATTGATAGATTAAATGAAAAATATGCTCCATTTAAGATTTTTAAAGGAATAGAATCAGATATTTTAAAAGATGGTTCTCTTGATTATAAAGATAATATTCTTGAAAAATTTGATTTTGTAATAGCTTCAATTCATTCCTCATTTAATTTGTCAAAAAAAGATATGACTGAAAGAATAATTAGAGCAATAGAAAACCCTTATACAACAATATTAGGCCATCCAACTGGTAGATTACTTACAGTAAGAGAAGGATATGAAATTGATATTGAGAAAGTTTTGGAAGCTTTGTATGAAAACAATAAATTTGTTGAAATAAATGCTCAGCCTTTTAGACTTGACCTTGACTGGAAAACCTGCATAAAAGCAAAATCTCTTGGAATAAAATTCTTTATCTCCCCAGATGCTCATAACATTGAAGATTTTGATTATGTTAAATATGGAATAAATGTTGCAAGAAAAGCAGGCTTAAAAAAAGAACACATTGTAAATACTTACTCCTCTAAGGAAGTTGAAAAAATCTTATCTAAATAGATTGAATAATCTTACTTTTGGTGGCAAAAGTTTTATTGATGGCTTTTTTATTTTTCCCTTTACTTTTACTGAAAATTTTAAATCTTTGAGTTTAATTTTAATAATTGAATTTATAGTGTCTCTATTAAGATTAATAATCGCTTTATTTGTTGTTATTTCTGCCAGTTTACTTTTAATTAACATATCAGCAGTAATTATCTTTTTCTTTATTATACCGTTAATTTTAATTATTTTATAAAGCTCTTTTACAAGGTCAATTCCTGTAAAAACATAAATTAACCCAGCAATTGTTCTTGGAATATATGTTAGATTTCTTCTTACAATTTTGCCATTTTTAAAATTTACTGAAAAATTTCCACTATCATTTTTGTAATTATAAATAAAATCAATATCTCCTTTTGATTTTAAAATTTGTGGATATGTAAAAGTTTTTAAAATTTTTTCAGAACTTACATTTCTCATAAAAACTTTACATGTTGAATTATCAATAAAAAATCTTACATTACCATCAAAT
>CAZQKL010000013.1:0-6400 GCA_964593895.1 uncultured bacterium | reverse complement strand
AATATCTTTGAAGTGCCGTTTAAAGATAAATTTTTATTTTTTAAATTAAAACTTCCTTTAAAACTTGCTTTTCCAATTAATTTTATGTTGTAGATTTTTCTAATTTCTCTTAAATCAGGTAAATTAAGAAAATAATTTCCAGAAATAGAGTTGTTCTCTAAACTTATTTTAACATTTGGAAAATAAAGATTAAAAATCTTAGTTAAAACTTTTCCATTTAAATTTATAAAATTATTCTCATAAGTTGCTTTAAAGTTAACCAATCCATTTAAAATCTGTTGTGGATAATCTAAAACGTATAAAATTTTCTTTATCCTTAATCTATCACCATCACAATTTAGGGCTATAAGTTTATAATTTTTTAATTTTAAAGTATAAGATAAATTTCCACCAAAGCTTTTTGATGTGCCATCAATAATTAACAGTTCTTTTTTTCCATATATCTTTCCAGAAGTTTCTATACTTCCATTTAAATTGTAGTTTTTTAAAACCTTCTTTAAATCATTTATAAAAACAAAATAATTAAAATCAACTTCTCTTGAAAAGAAAGAAATTTTTCCATGCACCTCAATCCATGAAGAGTTATCTAATAAAAATTTAGCTTTAAGATATTTTGGAGTTAATTTAAATTCCTCCATTTTTCCATTAATCTTAAACCTTGAATTTAAATCATTTGCAATAATCTCTCCAACAATTTTATTTCCTGGAGGTGTGAATAATATTCCATAAATTAACCCAATTATTAAAATAAAAATAATTAAACCAATAATTGTCTTTTTCATTTCTTTCCTCTTTAAAGAGTTTTAATTTTCATATCATTAAATTTACTTCATTGAAAGCTTTTTTTAGCAATTTTAAATAGTAGTTAAAATCGTAGCTTTCTGCAGAATAAATAGATTTTATCCTCTCTTCTGAAATCTTATTCTTTTCATCAACAACAACATAAAGAATATTTTCTCCAGGATTTATATTCTCTATTTTATTTGCAATTATTGAAGTAGGAGTTTTTACCTTATAATCTGAAGGTTTTTTTGTAACTTTTTTCTTTATTGCAAGCTCTTTAATGTTAACTTTACAATCTTTTAGTATCTGCTCATATTTTTCAAAAATTTCAATACATTTTTCTTTATCAAAAATATTTTCAATTATCTCTTTCTGAAATTTTTTTATAAATTCAGGAGTATCCCTTCTATTTATCATAAGTCCTCTAATTTTAACCTCTCCATTTTTATATATTCCAATAAATCTATTCATTACAGGTTTTGTGGAGGAACAGACTGCTGGAAGAAATTTTATAAATTTAAAAATCCCTTCAAGATTAATTTTAAATCCAGTTTTTTTGGTTATCTCTTCTGCAAGGAGTTTATAATCTTTTTCAGTAGCAGTATCTTTTCTCACATAAATGGCATCTGTAATAGCATAAACAATTTCAAATCCCTTCTCTTCTGCAATCTCCTTTGCTTTAAGTAATAAAAATCTACCCATTGCAGTTGTTGCCTCATGAGCCTCAACACACCCAAATTTTGCATTTTTATATCCAAGATACCCAAAACATGTAACAAGCATCCATTTAATAGCACTCTGACGAAGGTCTATATCTTCAGAATATTCCTTTTTTAAAATTTCTTTGTATTTTTTTCTCTTCTCAAGTAAAGGTTCAATTGTTTCTGGAATTATACCTTTATTTTTTCTGCAAAAATAGTAATCAGTAAAAGGAATTTTAATTTTAGAAGCTAATTCTCTACAGCAATCACACTTAAAAGTATCAATTGAAATATTATATTTGGCAATAATTGAAGGATACATTGAAAAGAAATCAAGTTCAGCTACATTTTCCACAATTCCAACAGGAGGAAGAAAAAAAACTCCTCCTTTATCAATTTCAAGAAGATATGACGCTTTTTTAAAATTTTCAGGATAGGCTTTTGTTGAAGGTATAAGATAACCTCTTTTAAATGCAGTTTTAAGCTCCATTAATGAAATTGAGCTTCCTGGACTTATTCTTGAAGCTTCCTGTAAAGGAAAAGAAGTTAGCCTTGCAACTTCAAATATACCTTCAAGACCTGTATGTTTTCCGAAAAAACTGTTTGCAAGGTCTATATGAATTATTCTTGAAATGTAAGTCACTTGAGCTTTGTAAACAACTTTTCCATAAGAAAAAAATGAAAACCCTCCCCTGAAGGTAAATATTTTTCTAAAATCTCTACAAGCTTTATAAATTTTTGGAAAAATAATATCATCTCCCCTAACTGAAACAATTAAATCTGGTCTCTCTTCAATTATTACCTTTTTAAAAAAATTTATTAATTCTTCATTTATTTCTTCAAAATGAAAAATTCTATCTCTGTATGAAACTTCTATCCCCTCACCTTCACAATATTTCACTCCAAAAATATTAAGTGGAGGGATTGAATAATTAATAGAAAAAGGGTCATCTTTGGGATATATCTTTATTAATCTATCACCATCGTAAAAAACCTCAACTTTACTTGTGGGAAAAATAGAATTTTCAAAATAAAACTGCACCTGTGGAGCTAAATCTAAATTGTAAACTTCAATATCTTCTTTAAATAAAAGCTTTCTTTTAAAATTTTCCCATTTTGAAATTGGAACTTCTACTTCCCAAACTTCTACCTCTTTTTTTTCAAAAATATCTTTTTTAACTTTTAAAGTTGTTTTGTATGGAAGGTTTATTCTTTTTCCTTTTATATGGATTTTGGGATAGTATCTTTTTTTTAAAAAAAATCTTACCGCATCTTTTCTTATTAAATGAAAGATAAGGTCATCTTTTTCAATGAAAATATCAAGCAAAAAACACTCTTCACTTTTCATTTTTAATATTTTTTATCTCTTTCAATAATTCAATGCATATTGAAAGTAAAATTCCTTCCATTGGAAGAGGAAAAGATGATAAAACACATGAAGATATATGCTTTCTTGCTCTTTCCCACAGTTCATCAAATATTTTCTGGTCTTCTTTTCTTAATCCTTTTCTAAAATTTGAAAGATTTCTCATCTCTCTTGCCATTACTGAGCTAAAAGATGCAACTGTCCTTCCCATAACACCTCTCCTTTTACCCCTTTTGGTTTAATAATATTTTTTTCTTCAATAAAAACTCTACTTTTCCTTTCAATATATGGAAGGAAATTTCTTTTTGAATTTATTTTATGAGCTGTTAAAATCGTAAGATTTTTTAAAGATTTTATGCTATTGACAACTTTTTTAAAAACTTGCCAGGAATAGGAAGTTGAAATATTTTCATCTTCAAAAAGATAGTTTATCCCAAGGCATACAAATGGATAATTTTTAAAATTAGGAATTTTCTCTATTAATTTCAATAATTGAAATGGAGTAAAAGCTCTTGCAATTATTATTCTATCAAGCACTTCATAAGGATTTTTCCCTTCCATAAGAGAAATTTTGGAAATAAAAAATGGGTCAAATCTATTTGCACAATCAATAACCACTATCTCATCTTTAAAGAGCAACTTTCTTATGTAAAACCATACCAATTTATGAATATAGGGAGCACCCATAACTACTATCATTTTATCCTTCTTATAATTCCAACTACTTTTCCTATGATTTTCACCTCATCTCTATTAATCCCATTTAAAACTATATCCTTATAATTTTCATTTTCAGGATGAAGGATAATTTTTCCTTTGTTTTCAATGAACCTTTTTAAGGTAAGTTCATTAAATATTGATACAACCACTATATCACCACTTAATATCTCAACATCTCTTGCGACCACTGCAATATCACCATCTTCAATGTGAGCATTTATCATTGAATCACCAGATACTCTTACAAGGAAAATATCTTTATAAGGGAAAAGAGAAGCATCAATTTCATAAAATTCATCTGCAATTTCATTTATTTCAGAAGGATTTCCTGCATAAGCTGTTGTCACAAGGGGGATTTTTTTTAGAATAAGAGAAATTCCACGAGAAATATTTTTTGTTCTTCTTATATATCCTTTTTCTTCAAGGTTTTTCAAATACTTATGAGCATTTTTAGGGGCAATTTTAAAAAATAAAGCAATTTCTCTTGTTGATGGAGAATATCCATTTGCTTGGATAAATTCTTTAATAAATTCGTAAACTTTTTTTTCTTTTTCAGTTAAAGGTAACATTTGTTACCCTTATACAATATAAAAATTCTTCTGTCAACCTATTATTGACACTAAATTTTTATTTATGATATGAAGGGTAAAAAATTTTCTGGAGGAGGAAAAATGAAAAAGATTTCTGTAGTGTTATTTTTAATATTTTTTTCATTTTCTTCCTTATTAAAAGCTGATATAAATTCAGATTTAGACAAAAGTTTATACATGAGTATAGGAAGTGCTGCAGCAAAAGCTGCAGGCTTACCAGTAGATGAAGTAAACAGCATAGCTCAAGCTTTAAAAAATGGAGATTTTAAAAGTGCAATATTTAATCTTGCAAGCTGGGCAACTGATAATGCTCTTGATTTAATTCCAGTTTATGGACAGGCAAAATTTGCAGCTGACCTTGTTTTAAGCTTTGGTAATGTTTTGATGACATATTTAGGGAATGAAGTTATAAAAAGTGCTTGGAATGTTTTTGTAAATCTTGATGATGCAGAAAGGAATGCATGGCTAAAAGGAGAATATGTTCCTGAAATTGACGGGCTTTACGGAATGAGGCTTGTGGATAAGAACAAAATGAGGCAGATGTTTAAAAATGCTTGGACAAAATTTGAAAAGAATAAAAAACAATCAAAAATCTATATGGAATATATGGCAAAAATATCAAAATTAATTAAAAGAGCAAAAGAAAGATTAACTCCCTCTCTTTTCTATCCATCTGATGGTGCAAAAGTTTATCCTGATACAAAAATTGAACTATGGAATGCAAAGAATAATTATTTTAAATTAACTTTACATTTACCAGATGATGCAAATTCAATAAAAATAATTAAAAATCCTGACCTAAATGCTAAAACAACTTCTTTTACTTTAAATGAATTTTCAGGAGTTGATTGGAACAAATATTTTACAACAAATAAAGAAATAAAAGTAACCATTAGTGTAATTGCTGGTGTTTATGATACAACAGGGCTTATGAAGGATTTAATGCCAGATATTGTTACTCCAAAGCAAAATTTAATAAAAATTAAAGACTTAAATGATAAAATTTATGAAAAATTCTCATTCAGTTTAGTTGTCTTACCAAAAGGGATTAAATGTTCTGGGAAATTAAGTGGAATTCTCTATGCAGATTACACAACTTCAGAAGGAGATACAATAACTCAATCATTTCCAATAGACCCAACTCAAATTGAATATTTCTGTGACCCAAATTCAAAAAAGGCTGTTTTGAAAATTATTGATGATGGAATTACTCTTCAAGGAGAATGTGATAAAAATGGAAGTGGTTCCTTTTCAATACCATTACAAGGTGGTATTATTCTATATTTAAATGCATCATGCAATCCATTTAACTTATCATTCTATTCATCTGGCTCTTATACTCAATATCAACAAATGGATGATGAACTAATAAGTGTAACTTTACATAATATAAGAGGTAGCTTGCAGTAAGTAAACATTACAAGGAGGAATATAATGGCGGTAATAACAATTAATGCTGAATATGGTTCAAATGGCTATGAAATAGCTCAAAAACTTGCAGAAGAACTTGAATACATCTAATTCCCAAATTTATAATAAACCAAAATTTTTTAATGTTTCTGCTAATTTCTTATCATTTACTGCAAGTTCTCTCAATACTTTTATTAAATCTCTCAATTTCCCTTCTCTTTCTATCTCCTCAATTGTCTCTTCTTTCGCTTTCTTTATTATTGTCCGCCTATCCCAATATGCAAATCCTATTACTACTCCTGTTAATGTCGTAAATATTGCAGTTAGCATCCATAAAAAATTCATCATCTGGTCAAATCTTTTATTCATATCTTCCCTTAACTCTTCTATTCTCTTATCTACCAATTCAAATCTCTTATCTATCTGCTCAAATCTCTTATCTATCTGCTCAAATCTCTTATCTATCTGCTCAAATCTCTTATCTATCTGGACCATAAAAACCTTTAATGTGGCTTCTAATCTTATTAATCTTTCCCTATCTTTCTGGTTAAATCTCTTATCCTCAGCGTATAATAAATTACATAAATTACATATAATTATTATTTTTAAAACTAAAAATAAAAGGAATAATTTTTTCATACCTCCTCCCTTATATCCTTTTTAATACTTTTAGGGTAAAAAATCAAATAATTTTTTAGGAAAAATTTCAAAAATTTCGTCTGGCACTATATTTTTCACTTGATTTTTTTTGATTAATAATCATTTTAATTAATAGTTTGTTAATGGTACAAAAATTCCCCAGTAAAAGGCCCTTAAAATTCCCCACCTGA
>CAZQKL010000012.1:0-27690 GCA_964593895.1 uncultured bacterium | reverse complement strand
CAATTAACTGTCCAAACTGTTCTCTTTCATTACAATATTGAGTTGCAAGGTCAAGACATGCTTGTGCTACCCCAACTCCTCCTGCTGCTGCTGATAATCTTGTCTGATTTAATGATGAAAAAAGAATTTTTGCTCCATCACCTAAATTTCCAAGAAGATTTTCTTTTGGAACTTCAACATCTTCTAAAATAATTTCACCAGTTTTAAAAGACCTTGTCCCCATTTTATCAAGTTCAGTTGTTGTAACCCCTTTTGAGTTTAGCTCAACAATTGCAGCAGCCATTCCTCTTCCTCTTTTTGACCTGTCATAATATCCATAAATAATTGCAATGTCCGCTTCTGGAATATTTGAAATCCAAGTTTTTGAACCATTTATTAATAGATAATCACCTTTATCTTGAATTGTAGTTTTCATACTCATAACATCAGAACCTGAATTTGGTTCTGTGATACCAAACGCACCCATTATTTCACCACTCATTAATTTAGGTATATATTTTTTCTTTGCTTCTTCTGTCCCAAATTTATAAATTTCATAGGCAGAACCTAAACCGTTACAATTTACTGCAACTCTTAATGCACTTGAACCATAAGCAAGTTCTTCAGTAATTATCATTTGAGCAAGAAACCCCATTCCATTTCCACCATATTCTTCTGGAATTGTGCATCCAAAAAAACCAAGCTCACCCATTTTGTTTATTAATTCTCTTGGGAAATAGTGTTTTTCATCCCATTCATCTGCATAGGGAATTATTTCATTTTTAACAAAATCTCTAACCATTTTTCTTAACATCTGTAAATCTTCACTCAATTCAAAATCCATAGTGCCCTCCTTTATAAAATTTTTTGGTTAAAATATATTGCAATGAAAATGCCAAAATTATTTTAAATTTTTATTGATTTTTACATAACAATTTGATAATTGCCGTGAGAATATTAAAAAAATTAGAGAGGGAAAAGATGGAATATCAAGTAGAGGAGATTTCACCTACAAAGATTAAAGCTGAAGTAAAAATTCCACAAGATGTAATGGCAAATGCTTTTCAGGATGAATATAGAAAACTTAAACAAAGAGTGAACATTAAGGGTTTTAGAAAAGGAAAAGTTCCAATTCAATACATAAAGAAGCTTTATAAAGATTCTGTAAAGTTAGATGTTCTGCAGAAAGTTATTAATGAAGCTCTTGAGAAAATTATAAAAGAAAAAAATATAAAGTATGTTGATGAGCCAAATGTTACCAATGTTTCTGAAATTGAAGAAGATAAAGATTTAAATTTTACAGTTGAATTTTATAAAATTCAGGATTTTGAAGTTGAGGGCTATAAAGATTTAGAGATAGAAATAGAAAAAATGGAAGTAACAGATGAGATGTATGAAGAAGCAATACAGAATATTTTAAAAAGATTTACCTACTATGAAGATGCAGAAAATGAAGTAATTAAAGAAGGTTATCAGGTTCTTGCTGATATTGAAGCTTATGATAAAGCTGGAAATAAAATAGAGAGATATTCAGGCGTTGACATTGTTTTTACAATTGGTCAGAACTATTTTATTCCAAATAATTTTGACAAATATTTTATTGGATTAAAAAAAGATGACGAAACAGAAGTTTCTCATACTGTTAATTTAGATGGAGAAGAGAAAGAGTTAAATTTTAAAATTAAAGTAAAATGGATAAAAAAACCAGTTGTTCCTGAATTAAATGAAGATTTTATAAGCCAATTTGGAGATGAGTATAAAGATATTGAAGATTTTAAAAGAAAAGTTAGAGAACAACTTGAAAGAGAAATTGAAGAGAGGAAAAAGAGAATTATTACTGATAAGGCATTAGAAAAATTAAGAGAAATTAATAAATTTGAATATCCAGAAGTTCTTTTAAAAAAACAGATTGAATTTTTAAAAGAAGCTTGGAGGTTACCTAAAGATAAGGAATTACCTGAAGAAACAATGGATAATTTAAGGGTAACAGCAGATAGGCAAATTAGAAATGCTATAATTTTAAATAAAATAATTGAAAAAGAGAAAATTGAGCTTAAAACAGAAGATATTGAAACCAAATTTAAAAAAATAGCAGATATGTTTAATCTTGATGTGGAAAAGGTAAAAGAGTTTTATTATAAAAGGCCAAATGATTACAACAGATTTCTTGATGATTTAATAAATGATAAAGCTATTGATTTTATTTTAAAAAATGTTAAAGTAAAAGAAGTTGAAAAAAAGGAGGAAAATGAAGAATGAATTTAACTCCAATTGTAATAGAGACAACATCAAAAGGTGAAAGAGCTTACGATATATATTCGCGATTATTAAAAGACAGAATTATTCTTTTAGGTTCAGAAATAAATGATTATGTTGCAAATTCAATAATTGCTCAGAT
Source organism: uncultured bacterium (assembly GCA_964593895.1). Classification (GTDB taxonomy): domain Bacteria; phylum DYJV01; class DYJV01; order DYJV01; family JALVYZ01; genus CAZQKL01. The sequence goes on along the minus strand of CAZQKL010000012.1, from coordinate 25,313 downwards.
GCTTTTTCTTGAAGCAGAAGACCCTGATAAAGACATTTTTCTTTATATAAATTCACCAGGAGGATTAGTCACTTCTGGACTTGCCATTTATGATACAATGCAGTTTATAAAATGCGATGTGTCAACAATATGTATAGGGCAAGCAGCAAGTATGGGAGCAATTTTACTTTTAGCAGGAGCAAAAGGTAAAAGATATTCTCTTCCAAATGCAAGAATAATGCTTCATCAACCTATGGGTGGTTTTAGCGGGCAGGCAACTGAAATTGAAATTCATGCAAAAGAGATTATTAGACTTAAAGAAAGATTAAATGAAATTATTGCAAAGCATACTGGTCAGTCTATAAAAAAAGTTAGAAAAGATACAGAAAGAGATTTTTTTATGTCAGCTCAAGAAGCTCTTGATTATGGAATAATTGATAAAATTTTTGAAAAGAGGGAATAAATGAAACATATAATATCAGTTCTTGTGCAAAATGAATTTGGTGTGCTTTCAAGAGTTGCAGGATTATTTAGTGGAAGAGGTTTTAACATTGAAAGCTTGAATGTTGCACCAACTTTAGACCCAAAAATTTCAAGAATTACCCTTGTAACAAGTGGAGATGAGTTAATAATTGAACAGATTAAGAAACAATTAAATAAGCTCATAAATGTAATAAAAGTAATTGATATGAATGAAGTTGGAAACTATGTTGGAAGAGAGCTTGTTTTAATTAAAGTAAGTCCAAAACCTAATCAGAAGATAGATGTTATAAATTTAACAAATGTTTTCAGAGGGAAAATTGTTGATGCAACAAAAAATGGATTTATAATTGAAATCACAGGAGATGAAAGTAAAATAGAAGCTTTTATAGATTTAATTAAACCTTATGGAATTAGAGAGATTGCAAGAACAGGTATTCTTGCACTTCAGAGAACTTCATCTAAATAAATTTATCCGCTCTACTGGAATTACGTTTCTTATCTTTATTCTTTTTCCATCTATAAATTTTTTCATTGGTGTAATCATAGATTTTCCATAAACATTTGATTTGAAACGCCAGAAATTGTGAAATATAGCTTTTTTACCATTAATTTTGCCAACATATAGCATAATATGAGAAGGAAACCAGATAAGTGTTAAATATGGGATTAAAGTACTATCTTCATAATTTACAAAATTAATCTGGTCTAATGAATTTCTTGGAAGGTAAATATCAAATGGCGCAAAAAGGTCTCTTATTGTCATAGAACAGTCTCTATTAAGATTAGCACCACCCCAGCCATAAGGTTTAAGCGTTAATTCATTTGCAATTTTTCCAATATTTTCATATGTTAATTTTAAAGGTTTCTTTTTAAATAATTTTTTTGAAACCCATGTTGTTTTAACAATTGCGTTTCTGTTTTTAGATTTTTTAACAATGTTTATTACATAAATTCCTTGAAATTCGTATTTCAATGGAAATTGACTTCCAATATATGCATAATCAACTATTTTCCCTTTTCTGTCGTAGATTGGTATTTTATCTTTTACTGGAGTTACAAACCTTCCAGTAAACCATTTTTCTATGAAATTTTTATCTACAAATGCTATATATTTGGTTTTTATCCATCCAGACGCAATATAACTTTCAACATAGCACCATTTTTTATCTTTTGTGAATTCTGTTATAAATACAGGTGTTGAATAATAAATAGTTGAGCTTTGAGAAATATCAAAAGGGAAATTTTTAAGGAAAAATTTTTTATCTAATGGAATTAATTTTAGGTAAGCATTTTTTATTACAATTCCATATTTGAGAGCATTTGGATAGTCAGCCAATGAAAGTTTAAAGTTAAATTTTTTAAATTCTCTTTTTATGAAGCTTTTGTTAAATTCTGGTCTTTTTTTTATAAATGGTTCTATGAATCTATAAGTGAAATCATCTGTTAAAAATTTTTGAAATTTTTTGCTTATTAAATTTTTTTTCAAAGGAAGATTTTGAAGTTTAATTATTTGTATATGATTTTGAGGGATTTTTTCAAATGATAGAATTAAAAGAGAATATGTTAATAGAATGAAAAATTTTTTCATAGAAAAATTCTAACTATCAGGATAAAAAGAAATTGTCAATAAGCTCTTGACAATAATAAAAAATACATGTATCAGTGCATAATAATTTTTATCAAAAGGAGGTTTTATGGCTGAATTAAAGTATCCAAAAAAAGTAATTATTGGTGATATTACAGTAAGAGATGGATATCAACATGAAGAAAAATTTATTCCAACAGATGCTAAACTGTGGGTATTGGAAGAACTTATTTTAGCTGGTTTTAGACATCTTGAAGTTACAAATTTTGGACCTCCAAAATATATGCCTCAATTTAAAGATGCAGATGAGCTTTTTAAAAAAATTAGAAACAGTAAAAAGGTTAAACATTTACTTGATGAAGTTGAACTAACCGCAATTACAATTAGAGAAAAGGCAATAGAAAGGGCAATAAATGCAAGAAAAGAAGGGTATGGTCCTGATAGAATACTACTTATGGTATCAACAAGTGAATCTCATCATAAGAGGAATTCAGGTATCTCTTTAAAAGAATATTGGGCTATGGCTGAGAAATATATAAAACTTGCAAGAGATGTTGGAATGAAAGTGTGTGGCACTGTAAGTACTATATGGGGATGTCCAATAGAAGGACCAACAGATATGAAAAAGGCTGTTGAATTTACAAAAAGATGGTTTGATATTGGTGCAACTGACATTGAACATGCAGACCATGATGGTTCAGCTCCACCAAATAAAGTTTATGAATACTTTTCTATGATAATGGATACATTTCCAAATCCTGAGCTTCATGTTGCTCATTTTCATGTTACAAGGGGATGGGGACTTGCAAATGTACTTGCAGCACTTCAGGCAGGAGTTGTAAGATTTGAAGGAACTCTTGGAGGAATTGGAGGCCAGCCTGCTAATTTTGTTGATGGAGTTCCTGTTCCAGGTACAGGAAAGTATTATTACAGAGACCCTAATTTAACTGGCCTTGTTTCTACTGAAGATATGGTTGTAATGTTTGATGAAATGGGGATTGAAACAGGAATTGATGTTGATAGACTTTTGGAAATAGGCCAGATGAATGAAAAAATTGTAGGAAGAAGATTAAGGTCAGAAACAATAAAATCTGGAAGAATTCCAAAAGGACCAACAGGATTTTAATTATTGGAGGAGAAATAATGCAATGTGTAACAATTAAACCAGGAAAAGAATGCTTTTTAATGGGAAAAAATGGGTGCAAACTTGGTCAATGCAGACCCATTGTTAATGAATGTGAAGGGTGTGAAAGAATAGAAGAGATAAATGGTGTTAAATATTGTTCCGTATTTCCTGTTCCTGAAATTAAATGGAAAAATGGATTATGCAATTTTGCAACTCATAAAAAACCTGTTTATGTTGAGGAAAGCAAAAAAATTAATCCACTTAAAGCATCAAAACGAGCTGCAAGAAGAAGATAATAAGTGGGGTATTATAGATTACCAAACGGTTTTGAATTAGTTTATAAAAAACAGAAAAATAGTAAAGTAATTGCATTTTATCTTGGGATTAAATCTGGAAGTGGAAATGAAGATAATGAAATAGCAGGTGTATCACATTTCATTGAGCATCTTTTATTTAAAAATAAAAGTACCACCACAACAATAGAAAGTTGTGGTGGTTATTTAAATGCTTACACATCTATAGATGAAACTGTCTATTATGCAATACTTCCATCAGAAAATTATGAAAAAGCTTTATATGAATTAAAAGAACTTGTATATAATCCAAAATTTTCTAAAGAAGAAATAGAATTTGAAAAGAGAATAATTATTGAAGAACTTAAAGGTGGTAAAGATAACCCGTATAAAATCTTATATGAAAAATTATTTTCATTAGCTTTTAAAAATCATCCTTACTCAAAACCTGTAATTGGATTTAAAGAAACAATTGAAAGATTAACCTATGAAAAAATTATTGAATATTATAAAATCAATTATTCTCCTCAAAATTCTTTTCTTGTTGTTACTGGTGATTTTGATGAGTTTAAATTAGTAAATTTAGTAAAAGAGGTATTTTCAGATTTAAAAAATGGTAATTTATTAAAATTTGAACCAGAAGATGATTTTTCTCCTTTAAAATTTTTTCATAGTAGAGAAAGTTTAAAATTTGACCAGAATTATCTCGGAATTTGTTTTAAAATTCCAAAATTTTTAACTCAAGTTTCTATAAATCTTGATGTTTTTGCCAATTTTTTTGGAGCGGGCCAGAATTCAATAATTTTAAAAAAGTTAAAAAGAGAAAAAGAAATAATTAATGAAGCAAGTTGCGATGTTTATCCTTTAAAGCATTCAAATCTTTTTTTAATTACAGTAACATTTCCAAAAGATATAGATGAAAATTATGTTACAAGCGAAATTTTTTCATTGATTGAAATGTATTATTATAAGGAATTAAAGATTAGCGAAATTGAAAAAAGCATAATAAATTTAACTTCTGAGGTTTATTTTGAAAAAGAAAATGTTTCTGATGAAGCTAAAAAACTTCTTTTTTACCATGTTGTTACCGGAAGTTGGGAGAATGAAAAAAATTATTTTAAAAAATTAAAAAAAGTTTTTCCTAAAGGGATAAAAAATTCAGTTAAAGAATTTTTAAAAAAGGAAAATTCCAATATAGTTTCTTTATGCACTAATCAATCAAAAATCAATTTAAATAAAGATAAAAAACTTTATTTAATAAGAAGGATAAAAAAATTAGAATTTTTTAATCTCAATAATGGCATAAAAGTAATTTTTAGAAAAAATAGCAAAACTCCTCTAATTGCATTTAAAGTTGGTGGACTTGGTGGAGTAAAATTTGAAAATAAAAGTAATAATGGAATAAGCTATTTTACAGCAAAATATCTAACAAAAGGCACTAAAAATTTTTGTGAAAATGAAATTTACGATTATATTGAGGGAAGGGGAGGTGAGTTGGTTACATTCTCAGGTAGAAATTCAATTGGAATAAGTGGATATTCGTTAAAGAAAGAATTTTTTAATACATTTGAAATTTTAAAGGATATCTTATTTTTCTCGGAGTTTCCTGAAAAAAAATTATCTTCTGTAAAAAAAGATATTTTAAATAAAATTAAAGCAGAAAAAGATAACCCCTATGAAGTATGTATGAATACATTTTATAGCTTAATCTTTGAAGGACATCCATATTCTTTTAAAATTAAAGGTGAAGAGAAAAATATTAATAGATTTTCAGTTTCTGATGTCCAAGATTTTTACACAAAAATTTTCATTCCAGAAAACATTACTTTAAGTTTTGCAGGTGATATTGAGAATAATTTTATTGATTATGTTTTAAAATCTTTGAATGAATTAAATTCAAATTTGAAATTAAAATCTAAAGATTTTCAAGTAAAATTATTAAATAGCGATAAAATTGTTGAAAAGAAATGGGGAAAAAATCAATGTCATATAATTTCAGGATTTCTTGCTCCATCTATGAAAGATGAAAATTCAATTTTAATGAGCTTTATGAAAACCTGTCTTGGAAGAATGAGTGGAAGATTGTTTAATGAAATTAGGGAAAAATTGGGGATATGCTATTCTATTTTCCCATTTTATCTTAAAGGAGTTGATACAGGTTGTTTTGGAATTTACATTGTTACTGATAGAAATAATAAAGAAAAAGCTATTGAAGAAATTAATAGTTTATATGGAAATTTAACGAGAAAAGGGCTTACTTCTGAAGAAGTGGAAAGCACAAAAAAATTTATTTTAGGGAATTATTACATATCAAATCAGAGATTTATAAATCTTGCATCTTCAGTATTTTTTAATGTTATTTATGGGCTTGGCCTTGATTATGAAAAAAAGTATTTGCAAAAAATAAAAAACTTAACTAAAAAAAGATTAGATTGTTTTTTAGAGAATTATTTTAGCAATCCAAAATTAACATTAATTTATAAGTAAAAATGCCTCAATTAAGAAGAGATCCAATAATTGGAAGATGGGTTATTATTTCCACAGACCGTGGTAAAAGACCAATTGAATGGCAAAAAAAGGAAGTTACTACAAGTATTGACCCAAAATATTGTCCATTTTGTCCAGGGAATGAGAAATATGCTCCAAATGAAATATTTGTAATTGCTCCTCCAGGAAGACAACCGAATTCACCTGGTTGGGAAGTTAGAGTTGTTCCAAATAAATTTCCTGCACTAATAATTGAGGGTGATTTAAATAAAAAGGGAGTAGGACTTTATGATATGATGAATGGCATTGGTGCTCATGAAGTGATTATTGAAACTCCAGAACATCATATTAGAATGAGTAATATGACAGTTGAGCAGATAAAAAAGATAATAATTGCTTATAAATCAAGAATGATTGATTTAAAGAATGATATAAGATTTAAATACATTATGGTTTTTAAAAATCATGGAGAGGAAGCAGGTGCATCTCTTTCACATTCTCATTCGCAGTTAATTGCTTTACCAATAGTTCCAAAAAGAGTAAAAGAAGAGATGAATGGGGCAAAAAAGTATTACGATTTTAGAGATAGATGTATTTATTGCGATATTTTAGCTCAAGAGCTACATTCACAAGAGAGAGTTGTTATAGATGAGAAAAATTTTACTGTTATTACTCCTTTTGCTTCATGTAGCCCTTTTGAAGTATGGATTATTCCAAAAAGACACTGTTCAGATTTTATGAAAATTACAGATGATGAATTAAATTCATTATCTGCGGTTTTGAGAAATATTTTAAGAAAGCTTGATATTTGCCTTATGAACCCTTCATTTAATTATATAATTCACACTTCAAGTTTTGACAATCTTGATAATCCCTATTATCACTGGCATATTGAAATTATGCCAAAATTAACTAAAATTGCAGGTTTTGAATGGGGAACAGGATTTTATATTAATCCAACTTTACCTGAGGAAGCTGCTGAATATCTGAAAGAGGTTGATTAAAGTGAAAGATTTTCTGGAAATTACTGGGAAATGTATAGATTTATACGATTTTTCTATGAATTTGAATGAGAAAATTGCCTATGTTGTTGATAATTTAGTTCAAATAATAAAATTTAAATACATTGGAGTTTTTGAATTTGAGCAATTTTCTTCTGAAAAATTTTATAAAATTGTTGAAAGAGGGGAAAAAAATTTTGAAGTAGATAAAAAAATTATCACAAAAATTTTAATTACAGGAGAGTATGTAAATAAAAATGGTATTCAATATTTTCCAATAAAAGATGTTTTTTATATTTATGGTGTGCTTGTAATAGAACCTAAAGAAGAATTAAATGAAGAAAAAATTAAATTTTTCGGAATTTTAACAAGATTTTTATCTCTTTTTTTTAAAAAGGAAAAATTAGATAAGCTATTTAAAGAAAAACTTAAAGCTATATCTTACAAACAGGAAAAGGAAATTCAAAAAGATGAAAGTTTTAAAGAATTTTATTCTGCAAAAGAATTTATATTAAGGCTTTTTTCAGTAAAAGGTAGAAATAAAATTATAAAGCTTTTTTTTATTTTCTTATGCTATGAATTTAAAATAAAAAAAGCCATTTTTTTTCTTAAAAAAGAAAATTATATCCCATGGTATGGTTATGAAGAAAATGAGTTTAATTTTATTTCTTTAAATGATGGATTAAAAAATTTTGACAAATTTTCTTTTAAAAGTTCAGAATTTACAAAAAAAGTTAAAAAACTTCCAGAAATTTCAATTCCAAAAGTGACAAATCCTTTCTGCTTAATAAAATTAAAAGATATTATGGATGAATTTGAATTTGAAAATTTAAATCTATTTCCAGTAATGTTAAGAAAAAAAGAGCTTGGATTAATTTTAACAGATAAAGTTTTAAAAAGCTCCCATTACTACAAAATTTCACTTCTTTGTGAAATTCTTGCTGGAAGTCTGTATTTTTCAAAAAAAATAAATGAACTTAAAACTACTTATGAAAAATTAAATAAGTTTGAACATGTATCTCTTTTGGAACTTCTTGGAGAGATTGCTCATGAAATAAAAAATCCAATTGTTTCAATTGCAGGATTTTCTGGAAGAATTTTAAAAAGTTTTGATAAATTAACAAAAGAAAAGTTTTTAAAATATGTTAAAATAATTAATGAAGAAGCTATAAGGCTGGAAAAATTATTAAATGATATTTTAATTTTTTCAAAATCAGACAAAATTTCTTTAAAACCTATTGATGTGGTTGATGTTATAAAAGACTGCATAAATTATATGAAAGTAGAAGCAGAAAAGAGAAATATTGAAATATTTTTTGAATTTAGAAATTCTGCAAATGTATTTGGAAATAAAAATCTATTAAAGCAGGTTTTTATAAATTTAATAAATAATTCAATTGAAGCAATAAATAAAAATGGAAAAATTTTCATTAAAATTGATAGAATAGATAATAATTGCAGAATTACAATTGAGGATACAGGTGGTGGCATTCCAAGTGAATTTATAAATAAAATATTTGAACCTTTTTTCACAACAAAAGATTTTGGAACAGGTCTTGGTCTTTCAATTAGTTACAGAATAATTCAACAACATGGTGGTAATATTTCAGTGAAAAATACAGATAAAGGTGCTAAATTTACAATAATTTTACCTTGCAGGGGGTGAATTTTTGAAAAAAATTTTAATTATTGATGATGAGAAAAATATAAGAGCAATTTATGAAGAAGAATTATCTGAGGAAGGTTATAAAACTTTATCATCTCCTTCAATAAAGGATGCTTTAAAAAAAATAGAGGAATTTTCACCTGATTTAATAATTCTTGATATTAAAATGCCAGAGATTGATGGCTTAGAAGGGTTAAAAAAGATTAAAACTCTTTATAAAGATATTCCAGTAATTTTATGCAGTGCTTATGATAATTATAAGCAAGACTTTATCACATGGAGTGCAGATGATTATGTTATAAAATCAAGTGATTTAACAGAATTAAAGGAAAAGATTAAAAAAATTTTAAATGAATAGTGTTGGATTGTATGTTCACATTCCATTCTGTTATTCAAAATGTTATTACTGTTCATTTAATTCTTATCCAATAAGAGATTTTCAAAAAGATTTTTTAGAAAAATATTTTAAAAAAGTTATCTTGCAATTAGAATTTTACTCAAAATTTAATTTCTCATTAAAATCAATATACATTGGTGGGGGCACTCCATCAATTGTTAATCCAATATTTATTGAAAATATTTTTAATGAGATTTTTAAAAGATACAAAGTTGTAAATAATTGTGAGATTACAATTGAGGTAAATCCAAAAACATTTTCAATAGATAAACTTAAAACTTATAAAAGTTTTGGAATAAATAGGATAAGTGTTGGAATTCAGAGTTTTATTGATAAATTTTTAAAAATTCTTGGAAGACCATATTCTTCTTATGAAGCGGTAAAATCTCTTGAAATAGTTAGTAATTATTTTGAAAATATAAACATTGATTTAATTTTTGGTATCCCTTTTCAAAGTTTAAAAGATATTGAGAAAGAATTTTTATTTTTAAAAAGATTTCCTGTAAAGCATGTTTCTTATTACTGTTTAAGTATTGAAGAGGATACTGAATTTTTTAAAAAAGGGTATAAAGAAATTTCAGATGATATATTTTCTAAAATGTATGATTTAATAATTGAAAAATTAAATGAACTTAGATTTTCTCAGTATGAAATATCAAATTTTTCAAAAAAAAATTATTTTTGCAGACATAATTTAAATTATTGGAATTATGGAGAATATATTGGTGTTGGTGCTGGTGCAGTTTCATTTTTTAACAGAATAAGAACAAAAAATTTTTCTAATCCTAAAATTTATGTAAAAAAAGAACCTAACGAATATGAAGAGAGAGAATGTATAAATTTATCAAAACAGAAATTTGAATATATAATGCTTAATTTGAGAAAAGTTGAAGGAATTAATCTTCATGATTACAAAAAAAGATTTAATAATGATTTTTTTAAAGAATTTAATGAAGTTTTAAAAAAGTTCAAAGATTTTTTTGAAATCAAAAAAGATAATGTGAATTTAAATATTGAAGGTTTTAAGGTTAGTAATTTAATTTTATCTGAATTTTTAAAGTAAAAAAAAAGCGGGCTAATGCCCGCTTTTTTTTATTCAATTTCAAGTTTTCTTCTATCTTCCATATCGTAAAGTTTTCTTTCTCTTTCACCCATAATTCCAAGTTCTTCTCTTTTTTTATCAATATGAGCAATCATTTTTTGAGCCATTTCATAAGGGTCTTTTGCAAAATCCCATTTTCCAAGACCCCATTCACTTTCTAATTTTTCAAAAAGTAATTTATGAAATTTTGTTCCTTCAATTGTTGGAAATGTTACACCAAAAACTGTATAAACTCCAGAAGATACAAAGTAATGACCAATTGAAATTGCCTTTTCACTCATCCATTCTGGAGCTGCTCCAGCTACAGGTAAATCAGAAATTTTATCTCCAAGTCCTCCTGTTTTTACCATTTCAGCACAAGCAATTAAAATTCTTGAATTATCAACACAAGAGCCAGCATGCAATACTGGTGGCATACCAACAGCTTCACAAACTTCTGCAAGTCCATCTCCTGCATATTTGTGAGCAGCTTTTGGGTGCATAAATCCAGCTTTCATTAAAGTTTGAGCCATACAACCTGTCATTACAACAAGAACATTATTCTTTATAAGCTCTTTTACAAGTTCAAGCCCAACCCAGTCGTGTCTTACTCTTGGATTTGTGCAACCAACAACACCAGCAACACCTCTTATTTTTCCATTGATAATATTTTCATTTAAAGGTTTATATGAAGCTCTAAATCTTCCACCAAGCATATAATTTATGTATTCATGAGAGAAGCCAACAACTTGAACTCTTTTATTTTTAGGTATTTGAATTTTTGCTTTTCTTCCATTTTTAAATCTTTCAATTGCCATTTCAACAATTTTATCAACACATTCTCTTGGTTTGTCTTCTTTTAATTCAACATGGATTGCTCCTTCAATGTGACATCTTGGATTTGTTGTAAAAAATTTTGTTCCATAACATTCTGATAATGCAGAAAGTGCTTGTTTAATACATTGAACATCAACTGCCATTGCATCAACTGCACCTGTAACAATTACTGCTTCAGTGCTCATAAAATTTCCAGCATGAGGAATTCCATGTCTTACTAAAACTTCTGCACCTGAACAGCACATACCAACTAAATTAATTCCTTCAGCACCAGCAGCTTTAGCTTTTTCAATATTTTTTGGGTCATTTACCGCTTCAATCATTGATTCAAAAAGATTTGGCTCATGACCATGAATAATAATATTAACCTTTTTCTCATCAAGATAACCCATATCACAACCACCAGTAATTGCCTTTGGAGTTCCATAAAGGATATCTGAGATTTCTGTTGCAACCATTGAACCACCCCAACCATCAGAAAGAGCGGTTCTACAGCACTGTTTGATTATATTATTATACTCCTGGTCAACTCCCATGTGAGTTCTATGCATAAGTTCCATTATTTCTCTCATTGAACCTCTTGGAACAATACCGAGCTCTCTCCATTTTTCAAGAGTTTTTTCTGGAACTCTTTTAGCAAAAGGAATTTCACCTTCAACTTGAGTATAGGTTTTTTCAAGTTCTTTATATAAATCTCTTGCAAGGTCTTTTACATCTCTCTCTTTAGCATCTTCTCCTTCACCTTCATATAGAGGAATTCCAATTTGTGAGCATACATATTTTAATTTGTCAACATCTTTAACCTCATAATCAGTAATATGACCTTCTACTACTTCTCTGAAAAGGTCAAGCATTGCCATCCCATGATCAGTATGAGCTGCTGCTCCAGAAGCAACCATTCTTGCAAAATTTCTTGCAGCAATTGTGTCATAAGTAGCACCACATACTCCAACTTTTGCATAAGGGTCTTTTGGACTTAATCTACATGGACCCATTGCACAATGTTTACAGCAAGCAGCATCAGCTCCAATAGGACAAGGTTTCAAATCTTGTGCTCTGTGAAAGGAAATTTCATATCCATCTTCTTCTGCTTTTTTTATCATTTCTTGAGTTGATGGACAGATTGTTGTCTCTTCAACATTAAGTGGTTTCTTTACAGCCATTTTTTTCCCCCTTTATTTTTTACTAAATTTTTTTCTTTAATTTTTTTAAATTACGCAATCTCTATACCAAAACTTTAAGTATTGAAAAATAAAGAGTTTTAAATTTTTATATTAAAATTTTTTGCGAAAAATTTTCGCTAAAGCAAAATTTTTTCGTTAATGTCTATTTTATATTTCTTTTTAGCTTTATTAATATACTGAGAAATTCTATAATTTGCTTTTTGTTGCCAGATATACTGTTTTATTTTATCCTTCTGTTTTTCAAATAACTCATTGTTAAATTTATTGAATTTTACAATTCCAACTATAAAAGCATCTGTGTCATTACTAAGAACCTCTTTTAGAACTTCACCTTTTTTTAATTTTTCAATTGGTTTTAAATTTATTCCTAAAAATTCAGGTGAAAATGGATTATGGTATGAGATAAAATTTGTTTCATTATAAACAAACTTTTTATTGTCAGCAAATTTTTTTAGGTCATTAATATTTTTAATTTTTGTTAGTAATTTTTCTGCAGAACTTAAAGCTAACTGTTTTGCTTTATCTTTTTTAAATTTTGCAATAATTTCTTTTTTAGCCTTTTCATAATCAGGTATGAAAGAAGGATAAATCTTAACAACTTTAATAAAATATATTGGCTGGTTGAAGTTCCCTTTTATAAATTTCACCTCATTTAATTTTAGATTAAAAGCAGAATTTATTACCCTAAAATCAATGGTTGTATTATCTTTAGACACCTTTTGAAATTTTTCTATTTTAACATTAAATATTTTTGAAATTTCTGTTAAGTTATCAAAATTCCCATATTTCTTTTCAATTTCAGCCATTTTCTGTTCAACTTTCTTTTTTTCTAAAATTTTAATTATTTCATTTTTAACCTCTTTTAAAGTTTTTGTTCTTCCTTTTTTTATATCTTCAACCTGAATTATATGCCATCCAAATTTTGTCCTTACAGGTTTACTTATTTCACCTTTTTTTAATGAAAAAGCTACTTTCTCAAATTCTGGGGCCATTTCACCTCTTTTAAACCAACCAAGTTCACCTCCATTTTTAGCTGAAGGTCCTTGTGAATATTTTTTTGCAAGTTTCCCAAAATCAGCACCTTTTAAAGCCATTTCCCTTATCTTTTCAATTTTCTTTAAAGCTTCTTTATCTGCTTCAATAGATTTATCTTTTGGTTTAATCAAAATATGGCGAGCTTTAACCATTGTTGGGATTTTAAAATCATTAATATGCTTTTTATAGTAATCTTTTATCTCATTCATGGAAATTTTTATATTTTTCAGGAAATAATCTTTATTCAGCTCAACATATTCAATGTCTCTTCTTTCTGGAACTCTAAATTTTTCTCTGTTGTTTTTATAATAATTTTTAAGGTCTTTTTCTGTAAATTTAACCTGATTTTCAAATTTATTAAATGGAATTCTCAAATACCCAAGAATAACCTTTTTATTTTCATAATCAAAGACCTTTTTTACTTCTTCTTCTGTAACAAGAACTGAATTTGCTATTGCATTTTTAAATTTTGATATTGTCATATCCATTCTAATTCTGTCTTCAAATTCTTCTGGAGTTATCCTGTTGTATCTTAAAACTCTAAAATATAAGCTTTTTTTAAATACTCCATTTTCCTGAAAATATGGAAGATGAATTATTGCATCTTTAACTTCATCATCAGTGACTTTAATTCCATTTTTTAAAGCTTCCATGTATAAAATTTCACGATTTATAATGTTATTTAGAACCATCTCTTTTATATGAAATTTTTTAATCATCTGTGGTGTTAGGTGAATATTAAATTGTTTTTCATAGGTTCTAATAGTATTATCAAGCTCTTTAAAATAATCTTGAGGGAGAATAATTGTATTATTAATTTTTACTGCATAATTTTTTACCTTTTTTGTTCTGATTGTGCCAATTCCCCAGAAAACAAATACAAGAGCAACAATTCCAAGCACAATTTTCATAAAAAGACTTGCAGCATTCTTTCTTAAATATTCAAAAAACATTTTTACCCCCTGATTAATGATTTTTGAGCGGATTATTTAATACAAAATCCTTAAATTTACAACAAAAAATTTATATGTTATAAAAACTTTCATGAAAATTCTTCACATATTAAGTACATCAAAATGGACAGGGCCTTCGCAATTTGTTCTTGATATTAATGAATATCTTTTGGAAAATGGAATAAATTCAATTATTGCTTTAAGAACAAAACCAGGAGGGAATTTAATAGAATTTATTAAAGAAAAAAAATTAAATTTTTATGACAAGCTCTACCTTTATAAAAAATTTAACCCATTTTACTTTTTTCACGACTTAATAGTTTTAAAAAATTTTATTAAAAATTTTAATCCTGATATTGTGCATGTTCATTTTTCTCTTGAGCATATTCTTGCTGTTATTTTAAAGAAAAATTTTAAACTAATTAGAAGTGTTTACAATACAAAATCTGCAAAAAAAAGATTTTTATCCTCACATCTTTTTAAAAAAGCTGATTTTATTCATACAGTTTGCTCTGAATATTCAGAACTACTTTTAAAATTTAATAATGTTGATAGTAAAAAAATTAAAATTATTAATGGTTGGGTTAATGAAAATACTTTTTCCCCTTCAGGAGAAAAAGATTTTTTTAAATTTAATGATAAAATAAAAATTGGAATGGTTGCAAGATTTCAAAAAAGAAGAGCGCATTCTACTCTTGTTAAAGCCTTTTCACAATTAGATTTATCAAATAAAATTTTAGTTTTAACTGGGAAAGGTGAGTATATGGAAAATATAAAAAAACTTGTAAAAGAATTAAATATTGTTGACCAAGTGATTTTTACAGGATATATAAAAGATAAGCTTCCTGTTTTACTGAGAAGTCTTGATATTTTTGTTTTACTTGAAGAAGGAACTGATGGTTCTTGTAGAGCTTTATTAGAAGCAATGGCAGTTGGATTACCTGTAATTGGTGTTAATAAAGGTGGAATGAAAGAAGCTATTATTGATGGAAAAAATGGTTTTTTGATTTCTTCAAAAAATAGTGTTAATGAATTAAAAGAAAAGTTAAAAATTTTATGTGAAAATAGGGAATTAAGGGAAGAATTTGGGAAAAACTCAAGAAAAATAGTTTTAGAGAAATTTTCAAAAAGAAAAAATTTGGAAAAATTTTTAAATTTTTACAGGATGGTTAAAAATGATTAAAATTATAGGGATTTTAATTTTTTCATATCTACTTGGCTCAATCCCCAATGGGATAATAATTTCAAAGATTTTCTTTAAAATTGACCCAACAAAATCTGGTAGTGGAAACATTGGTGCAACAAATGTATATAGAACAGCAGGGAAAATACCAGGAATTATTACTTTAATTCTTGATATTTTGAAAGGATACATTCCAGTTTTTTTAGCAGTAAAATTTAATTTTGATTTTCAGATTGTTCTTTTTTCTGGATTTTTAGCATTTTTAGGTCATTTGTTTCCAGTTTATTTAAAATTTAAAGGAGGGAAAGGAGTTGCTACAGCGTGTGGAATTTTTATATATTTAACTCCGTTAGCAATTTTAATTACCGCTATAATTTTTATAATTGTTGCATATATCTGGAGGTACATTTCTTTAGCCTCAATGATTTCATCTTTTTTACTCCCTGGAATTATTAAGATTTTGATTATATTAAAAGTTTACAATTATCCAGATTCAATTGTTTATTTTGCAGGTTCAATTGCAATTTTAATAATTTACAAACATAAAGCAAATATTGAAAGATTGATTAAAGGCAAGGAATTTAAATTTGGGAAAAATGGATAAAAAAGAGTTTATATTTTTAAATAGAATTTCATCAGTAGATTCAATTGATGCTTTATTTTTAACATTTGAGGCAATTTTTAAAGAAGTTATTATTGTTGATTTTTCTCTGACAGGTGCAGTTGTAAAACATAAAAAATCTTATAGAGAAATAAGTTCTAAAAAGATTGAAATAAATTTCACCCAACTTGAAAATATTTTTTTAAAAGAAAATGTAATTTTTGTTAAAGATTATATGAAATTTTTAGAAAATTATGATTATTTAAAAGAAGAAAATTTTAATTATGTTATTTTTCCAGTTATAGTCAACAAATCTTTGAAACATCTAATTATTGTGAAATCAGCCTATTCAAAAGAATGTTTTCTCCTTGCAGGGAATATTATCTTTAATTTACTTCAAAAAATTTCTCTTCAAACTGTTGTAGAAAGAAGTAGAAGCTATTTTGAGACAATCTTTAATAACATTAACAGTAAAATAGTGATAGTAGATAAAAATTATAACATTCTATTTTCAAACATTCCAAAACAGGGGATATTTAAATGCTATGAAGCAATGTTTAATTTCCCAAATCCATGTATGTTCTGTTTTAGAGAGAATAGAACAATTAAAATTAACATAAATAATTCACATTTTGAAATTCAACATATACTTCTTGATAATTCAATGGTTTGTATCATTAAAGATATAACAAACTTTATAAAATTAAAAGATGAACTTATAAAATCTCAACAACTTTCACTTCTCGGAAAATTTTCAAGTGAGATAACCCATGAAATTAAAAATCCATTAAATTCAATTAAATTGAAGCTTGAAATTTTAAAAAGGAAATGGAAAGATGCTGAAGAGATAAGAGAAATTGAGAGAGAAATAAACAGGTTATCTCAAATTACAAATGAGTTTTTACAACTTGGGAAGGAAATTTCTCTTGAAAAAAAAGAATTTGAATTAAGGGAATTTTTTGAAAAGTTAAAAAATTACTATAGAGAAACCTTTGATAAAAGAAATATTGAATTTAAAATTGAATGTAGTGAAAAAATAAATTTAAATGCAGATTTTGATAAAATTTTTCAGGTATTTGTTAATTTAATTAATAATTGCATTGATGCAAATTGTAGTGAAATAATTATTCAGTGCAAAAATTTAGGAAGAGAAATAGAGATAACAGTTAAAGATAATGGGATTGGAATTAAAAGACCAGAAAAAATATTTACTCCATTTTATTCTGAAAAAGAATTTGGTTCAGGATTGGGATTAATAATTGCAAAAAGAATAGTTGAAGCTCACAAAGGGAAAATTGAATATTGTGGAAGGGAAAATAATTACACAGAGTTTAAAATAACTTTTCCTGGTTAAATATACTCTCCTTTAAGATATTTTTCAATTTCAACATTTCCAATTAAGATTGCTTTTTCAATATCGTTTCTTATTTCAGAATTTTGTATTTCTGGTAAAATAAGATGCAATTTGTCAACAAGTTCTTTTAAATCTTTAATTGATAGCTTTGCTTTTTGAAGAGTAAAATTTTCATCTTCAAGAATATTTTTATATTTATCAAGAGAATTTACAAGGTCACTGTAAATTTTAAAAGCTTTTGAAATAAAAAGGGATTCTGATGAAGTTTCTTTTATATTTAGAAGTTTATTTGCAGGAATTGTTGGAGAACTCTTTTTTACTTCTTCTTTTTTCTTAATTATTTCACTATCAAGAATTTCAGAAAAAGCTTTTTCAATCTTTTCTTTTCCTTTTTTTACTTTAATTTCTGTTTCATGTTTTGTGATTTCTCCTATTTTTGATATATCTTGTGGATTCATAATAAACTCCTTAATTTTTTTGGTATTTCTTGAAAATTTAAATTTTCTTGTGAACCATTTTCCATATTTCTTAATATTGCCATCCCTCTTTTCACTTCATCTTCACCAATAATTAATGAATATTTTGCATTTAACTTATCGGCTTTTTTTAGCTGTTTTTTTAACTTATCCATTTCATAATCAAATTCAACATAAAAACCCTCATCAATTAATTTATTATAAATTTCAAATCCCTTTTTATATGAACCTTCTCCCAGCATAATAAGAAATACATCTGGAAATCTCTCACCAACTTCTTCTTCAGTTAAAAGTAATATTCTTTCTACCCCTACTGCAAAACCTATGCCAGGAATATCTTTCCCTCCTATATCATTTACAAGCGAATCGTATCTACCACCAGCTCCAACTGCATTTTGGCCTCCTAAATCTGAGGAAATTGCTTCAAAAACTGTTTTTGTATAATAGTCAAGTCCCCTTACAATTAATGGATTTTCAATAAATTCAACTTTAAAATAATTTAGAAAATTTTTCACCATATTAAAATGTTCTTTACATGAAGTGCACAAATAGTCAATTATTTTAGGAGAATTTTGAATTATTTCTTTACAATTTTCATTCTTACAATCAAGCACTCTTAAAGGGTTTTTATTCAATCTCTGAGAACAATCTTTACATAAATTATTTTCATGTTTTTTTAAAAATTCCACTAAATTTTTTTGATATACTGGTCTGCAATTTTTGCATCCAATTGAATTTATATGAATTTCAATATTTTTAACTTTAACTCTTTTTAATAATTCATAAAGCAAAAATATTATATGTGCATCTGTAAGAGGTGAAGTTGAACCAAAACATTCAATACCAATCTGATTAAATTGTCTTAATCTACCCTTTTGAGGTCTTTCTCTTCTAAACATTGGTCCAAAATAATAGATTTTTTGAATTTTCCCCTCTTGAAAAAGAGAATTTTCAATAAAAGCTCTTACAACTCCAGCAGTCCCCTCAGGTCTAAGTGTGAGAAGTTCTCCACCTTTGTCTTCAAATGTGAACATCTCTTTTTGAACAATATCAGTTGTATCTCCAATGCTTCTAACAAAAAGTTCTGTTTTTTCAAGAATAGGTGTTTGAAGCTCTTTAAAACCATTTTTTTCAAAAAGGTCTATTGCTTTTAAAATTATTTTTTCTCTTAATTTTGCCTCTGAATGTAAAATATCTTTAAAGCCCTTTACCCTTTTTATCATTATTTTAACTCCACAATTGTTTTTCCTATTCCACCAGGTTCATTTTCTGCTAAATAAAATTTTTTTACAAAATTTTTCTCTTTTAAATATTCCCAAATCCCTTTTTTCAATTTCCCGCTACCTATTCCATGAATTATTTCAATTTTCTCTTCTCCATTTATAATAGCTTTGTCTAAAAATCTATCTAATTCTTCAATTGCTTCATCAACAGTTTTACCAATGAGATTTATTGTGTTAAAATTGGTTAATTTTGAAACATTGATAACAATATTTTTTGATTTTTCCTCCTCAACCATTGGTGAAAGTTCAGCAATTGGAACTGTTATTTTCAAATTGTTTTCAAGTAAAATTTCAACTTCATTTTTTTCCTGATTAACATTTAAAATTTTCCCTCTTGAGTTTGTTCTTTTTAATTTAACCTTTTGTCCAATGAAAATATCTTCTATTTTTAATGTTGGGCTTAAAGTTTCCTTTTTTTCCTTTGTCGCAGATGAATACTGTTCTATTATTTTTATTTTTTCCTTTGCAAGCTGAGCCAATTCCTTTGCAGATAACATTGATTTTATTTTATTATGCAAATTTTCAACTTCATCAAGTAATTTTTCCATTTTCTTTTTGTATTTTAATTCAATGCTTTTTTTAATTGATTCTTTCTCTTTCAATAATTTTTCTCTTAATTTTTTAAACTTTTCTTTTTCAATTTCTGCTTGTTGTTTTGCTAAAATATAATTTTTTTCCTTTTCAAGAAGCTGTTTTTTTAATTCTTCAATATTTTTTATGATTTTCGCAACTTCTTCCTGTTTTGTTTCACGATATTTTTTAGCAAGTTCAATAATTTCTTTTGGAAATTTTAATTTCTCTGCAATATCAATTCCATAGCTTTTTCCAGCAATTCCATAAATCAATTTATATCTTGGGATAAGTAATTTTTCATCAAAATCAACAGCCACATTTTCTACTTCAGGATATATGTAATTTAAATATTTAAGTTCATGAATATGAGTTGTTATCATAGCATAGGTTTTTCTTTTAATTAAATATTCAATAATTGCTCTACCAATTGCTGCTCCATCTTGAGGGTCTGTGCCTGAACCAAGTTCATCAATTAATACAAGAGTTTGGTCATCGCAATCCTCAATAAAGCTTTTTATATTTTCTATATGAGCAGAAAATGAGCTTAAATCAAGTAAAATATTCTGTTCATCTCCAATTTCAACAAATAATTTTTTAAAAAATCTTATTTTACTGTCTTCTCTAACTGGAACCATAAATCCAGATTGTGCAAGTGCAATAATTAATCCCAAAGTTTTTAATGAAACAGTTTTACCTCCAGTATTTGCTCCTGATACCATTAAAATTTTTTTATTTTCAAAAATAATATCCACTGGCACAACATTCTCTTTTGTAAAAATTAAAATTGGATTTAGAGCAGAATAAATTTTAAGTTCATTCTCATTTAGATAGATACATCTTGCATTCATAAATTTTCCAAATCTTGCTTTTGCATTTAAAAAATCAATTCTCAATAAATTTTTATAAGAATTTACAATTTCAGTAAGAGAGCTTCTTGCTATTTCAGATAATTCATGTAAAATTCTTATCTTTTCATTGTATTCTTCCTGATATAGATATGCTAATTTATTATTCAACTGAACAATAAATTCAGGTTCTACAAAGACTGTTTCTCTTGTCTGCGAATAATCTTGAATAATTCCTTTAACTTTTTGGGCAAAATTCAGTTTAAATGGAAGCACATATCTATTGTTTCTTATTGTAACAAATTTATCCTGAAGAATTTTATCATATTTACCAGAATATAAAAAATTATGAAGCTTTTCATTTATCTGTTCTCTACAAGCTTTTATTTCATTTCTTATTCTTTTTAGCTCAAAACTTGCAGAATCAAGAAATTCACCTTTTTCATCAAAAGTTTTTCTTATTGATAAAATTAAATATGAAAAGTCTTCAAGATTAGGTAAAAATTTTAATTTTACAATATAATGTTCATCAGAAAGCTGTTCAATAAATTTTTTGGTTTCTTTGACAATTTCAAGGAATTCACATAATTTTAAAAATTCTTTTGGCTGTAAAAAATTGCCTTCAATTTTTAATGTGGAAAAAATTTTATTTAAATCTGAAAATTTTGAAAGAGGGAATTGGTCTACTTCAATTATTTTATAAAACCTTTCAGTTAATTCAAGTTCTTTATTAGCTTTTTCAATTGAATCAAATGGAGAAATTTTTTTTATATTTTTTCTGTTTTCTTCGCTATAGAGGTAATTTGTAAATTTTTCAATTATGTCATAATAACCTAATTTTTTTAATGTGTTTTGATTCATCTTTTATCCTTTTTATCCATGAATATAAGTAATATAAACAGCTGAAAGTCCAAGAGCTATTTTAATTGATGTGCCAGTTACTTTTCCAATTAAAGAAACAAAGCTTCTCTTTATTGAAGTTGAAAAATCCTTTGTGGAAAAAATTTCATAAATAAAAGTTCCAATAAATGCTCCTAAAAAAGCACCAATTATTGCTCCAAGTCCAAAAAAAATTGGAGCCATACCTATACTTAAAATTAATGCAAATATCATTGAAAAAAATATACTTTTTTTACTCATTCCAAAATATTTTCCACTTAAATATGAAGATAGAAATTCTATTATTTCACCAATAAAAATAATTCCAAGAATTACAAGGAAGTATCCCAATGTTAATTTTCCCAAAATTAGTAAAAGAATAGGAGAAATCAATGAGATTAGATTTCCAGGCACTCCCAAAAAATTCAATAAAACTAAAATTCCCTGAATAACAACAAGAACTATTTTCATTATATTAATTTATCTGAAGTTATAAAAAATATTCCCTCTTTTTTCAAATTTTCAATTAAATTTTTTATCTCATTTTTATCTTCTGTAACAGATTTTGTTGCATCAAGTATTATAAAAGTTTCAAAACCATTTCTAATAGAATCTATAGCAGTAGCTTTTACACAATAATCAAGAGCAAGTCCGCAGATAAATAATCTTTTAACATTTTCCTTTTTTAAATATTTTTTTAGATTTTCATTGGTTGCTTCAAATGCAGAGTATCCATCATCTTTATTTTCAGTTCCTTTTAAAAATATCTTTTTTATTTTTTTTACTTCAAGTTTTTTTGGAAAATCTGCACCAGGTGTATTTTTAACACAATGAACAGGCCATTTTTTAAAATGCACACTATCCTCAGGATGCCAATCTTTTGAAGCATATATTTTTTCAAATTTTTTTGTTAATTTATTTATAACAGGAATTATTTTATCACCATCTTTAACTGCAAGTGCTCCATTTGGTAAAAAATCATTTTGAACATCAACAATAAAAAGAGCATCATGATTTTTATCAATTAAAACGTAATCGCGATTATTTTCCTTTATTAAAATTTCTCTTAAATCCCATAATTTTTTGCTTAGCCCAACTCTATATATATGAGGATTTATAAATCTTTTATGTTCTTCAGGAAGTTTTTTAAATCTTGAAAGAGAGTATTCTCTAATTTCATCTATTGTATAATTTATAAGCTTTTTCCCATTTTCATAAACTTTTTCAAGAGGTTCTTCATATTTTAATCCAGTAACTTCAGTTTTTCTATATGGGTCAACAGGATGCTTTACAAGTTTAATTATCTTTTCATCTTCAAGTAAAATTCCATCTATTAAAAAATTACCATTTTCATCAAAATATCTCCTCACTTTTTTAATTCCTGGATTATTGACTTTTTCAATATTTTCAGAAATTTTTATTTTTGGTTTATTGTTTAAACTGCATAATTTATAAACTCCATCAAGAGCTGGCTGGTCAAAAGAAGTTATAAGTCTTGTGCCAACTCCAAATCCATCAATTGGAGCATTTTGTGTAAGTAAGCTTTTAATTGTATATTCATCAAGCTGATTTGATACTATAATTTTAACATATTGTAGCCCATTTTCATCAAGAATTTTTCTTGCTTTTTTTGATAGATATGCAAAATCACCACTATCAAGTCTAATACCAAAAAGTCTTTTCCCTTCTTTTTCTAAATCTTTTGCAACTTTTATAGCATTTGGTAGACCACTTTTTAAAGTATCATAAGTATCAATGAGAAGAATTGGATTATCAGGCCATGCTTTTACAAATGCTTTAAATGCCTCATATTCATTTGGAAAACTTTGAACCCATGAATGAGCATGAGTTCCTTTTACAGGTATGCCAAATAATTTTCCTGCAAGAGTATTTGATGTTCCAATAGCACCTCCAATATAAGAGGCTCTTGATGCATGAATTGCTCCAAGCCCTTGTGCTCTTCTTAGACCAAAATCTATTACAGGTCTATCTTCTGCAGCATAAACTATTCTTCTTGTTTTAGTTGCAATTAAAGATTGAAAATTTATGTAATTTAAAAGAAAAGATTCCACTAATTGACATTCAATAATTGAACCTTCAATTCTCATTACAGGTTCATTTGGAAAAACAACATCACCTTCCCTAAAGGAATATATTGTCCCTTTAAATTTAAAGTGTTTAAGATAATCTAAAAAATCTTTTTTAAAACCGTATTCCTTTAAAAACTCAATATCTTCATTTTTAAATGTAAAATTTTCAAGGTCATTTAGGAAAGTTTCAAGACCTGCAAAAATTATGTATCCACCATTATATGGATTTTTTCTTACAAAATAATCAAAGCAAGCTTTATCGTCCTTTTTTCCTGAATAAAAAAAAGCTTGTGCCATTGTAAGTTCATAAAAATCTGTGTATAATCCATTAATTTCAAACATTTTTTACCCCTTCATAACAGCAATTGGTTTAAATCTTGCCACTTTTTTGGCAAGCCCAACTTCACTAACAACTTTAATTACCTCATCTATATCTTTGTATGCTTCAGGTGCTTCCTCTGCAACAGTTCTTTTTGCTTTTGCCATTAGAAAAATTCCCTGTTTTGACAATTTTTCAAATAGATTTTCTTTTTTATACATTTTTAAAGCTTTTTTTCTACTTAAAACTCTTCCAGCTCCATGACATGTGCTTGCAAATGTTTCCTCTTCTGCTTTTTTCGTCCCTACTAAAAGATATGAATTTGTGCCCATATCTCCTGGTATTATCACAGGTTGACCTTCTTTAGACCTTGTTGCACCTTTACGGTGAACAAGCACTTCTTTGTTATCATAATATTCTATTTTTGCAATATTGTGAGAAATATCATAAATCTGTTTTAAGCCAAGAGATTTTTTTGAAATTTTAAAAAATCTTAACAAACAATCTTCAACTATTCCTTTAATTATCTGTCTATTAGCCCAGGCAAAGTTGCAAGCTGAATTCATAGCATTAAAGTATTTCTGTCCTTCATCTGAATAAAATGGTGCTGAAATCAATTGATTATCAGGAGGAACATATTTATATTTATTTTTATTTGCTCTCATTAAAATTAGAAAATCATCACAAATTTGATGTCCAAAACCTCTGCTCCCTGTATGAAAAAGTATAACAATTTGACCTTTTTCTATTTTAAATTCTTTTGCGTAATCATAGTTGTAAATTTCATCCACAACATCAATTTCAAGAAAATGATTGCCAGAACCTAAAGTTCCAAGCTGAATTCTACCTCTTTCAATTGCTCTATCAGAAATTCCTTTAAAATCTTTAACTTCAATGTAGCCGTTATCTTCAGTAAATTCAAGGTCCTCTTCATCTCCATATCCATTTTCAACAGCCCATTTTGCCCCTTTTTTTAAAACTTTTTTAAATTCCTTTTCTGATAATTTCTGTATTGCGTTTTTTGAACCTACTCCAACAGGGATATGACTGTAAAGAAATGCAAGAAGCTCTTTTATTTTAGGTTTAACTTCATCAAAACTTAAATCTGTTTTTAGTAATCTAACCCCGCAATTTATATCATATCCAACTCCTCCAGGAGAAATATAACCATTTAAAGTTTCAACCGCTCCAACACCACCAATAGGGAAACCGTATCCTTCATGTATGTCAGGCATTGCTATTGAGTATTTTAAAATTCCAGGTAATGTTGCAACATTCTTAAGCTGAATAAGACTTGAATCTTCTTGAGCTTTTTCAAGTAATTTTTTTGATGCATAAATTCTTGCAGGGACAAGCATCCGTCCCTGTTTTTCAATTTCATAAATGTATGTGCTAATTTTTTTTAGATTCATTTTCCTTAATCAACTCTATAATTTTTTGGGCAAATAATTTTGCAGAATGTGGGCCATCTGTTGTTACAATATTTCCATCAACTTCCATGGAAGCTCCAGTATAGTATCCATCATTTTCCTCAATAATATCCTTATCTTCAATCCATACAGTTGCTTTTTTGCCTTGTAAAATCCCTGCTGTTGCAAGAATT
>CAZQKL010000011.1:3945-27705 GCA_964593895.1 uncultured bacterium | reverse complement strand
AAATGCTTGCAAATACATATAAAAGGAAAAATGTAAAATTTATAAGAGGTGAAGGATGCTGGGTTTTTGATGAAAAAGGTGAAAAATATCTTGATTTTACTTCAGGTATTGCTGTTTGCTGTCTTGGTCATTCACATAAAAAGTTTAATGAAAAGATAAAAGCTCAAATTGACAATATAATTCATATATCAAATCTTTTTAGAATCCCTCCACAAGAAAAATTAGCTGAAAAACTTTCTAAAATTTCTCAGTTAGATGAGGTTTTTTTTTGTAATAGTGGAGCTGAAGCAAATGAAGGCGCAATAAAACTTGCAAAAAAATATGGAAAAAGTATTTCAAAAAATAAAATAAAAATTTTATCATTTAAAAATTCTTTTCATGGTAGAACCATTGGAGCATTATCAATAACAGGTCAGGAAAAATATAAAAAAGATTTTTATCCTCTTCTTGAAAATATTTATTTTGCTGAATTTAATAACATTGAAGATGTGAAAAATAAATTAGATGAAAATTTTTGTGCAGTGTTTATAGAACTTATTCAGGGAGAAGGCGGAGTAAATGTGGCTGAGATTGAATTTGTAAAAGAATTAAGAAAGTTATGTGATAAATTTGAAACACTTCTAATTATTGATGAAGTCCAAACAGGAATTGGAAGAACAGGAAAATTTTTCTGTTATGAACATTTTGGAATAGTTCCTGATGTAATTACAGTTGCAAAAGCTTTAGGAAATGGAATTCCTATAGGAGCAATTATTGGAAAAAAAGATGTTATGAAATATTTTACTCCTGGTTCGCATGCTTCCACATTTGGAGGAAATTATCTTTCTTCTACAGCAGGTTGTGCTGTGATTGAAATCATTAAAGATGAAAAACTAATTCAAAATGCATACGAAATGGGTAAATATTTAAGGGTCAGATTAAAAGAGATAAAATGGATAAAAAGAATTAAAGGAATGGGATTACTTTTAGGAATTGAACCAGAAAATTTAAACTCATTTGAACTTTCTGATATTCTTTTTGAAAGAAAAATTTTAACAGTTCCAGCTCAGGAAAATGTTTTAAGATTTTTACCTCCTTTAATTGTAAAAAAAGAGGAAATTGATTTTTTAATTGATACTCTAAAAAAAATTTAAAGGAGTAATTATGGCTGAAATAAGATTTATTGAATTATTTAAAAAACTTGTAGAACTTGGCGGGTCAGATTTGCATATAACTGTTGGAATTCCTCCTTGCGTAAGAATTCATGGAGAAATTCAACAGCTTTCAGAATATCCTCCTCTTACACCAAAAGATACAAGAAGTTTAATTTATAGCATCATGACAGATGCTCAAAAGCATAAATTTGAAGAAAACTGGGAACTTGATTTTTCATTTGGAATAAAAGGTCTTGCTCGTTTCAGAGCAAATGTTTTCATGCAAAAAGGAGCGGTTGCAGGTGTATTTAGAATAATCCCTTATGAAATTAAATCTTTTGAAGAATTGGGACTTCCTCCTGTTGTTAAAGAATTAACAAAACTTCCAAATGGATTAATTCTTGTTACAGGTCCAACTGGCAGTGGAAAATCAACTACTCTTGCAACAATGATTGATGAAATAAATAAAACAAGAAAAGAGCATATTATTACAATTGAGGACCCAATTGAGTTTTTACATGAACATAAACAATGTATAGTAAATCAGAGAGAGGTTGATTCTGATACTAAAAGCTTTGCAAAAGCTTTACGTTCAGCATTAAGAGAAGACCCTGACGTTGTTCTTGTTGGAGAAATGAGAGATTTGGAAACAATTGAAACCGCTTTAAGAGTTGCTGAAACTGGACATCTTGTTTTTGCAACTCTACACACAAATTCTGCTGTTCAAACAATAAACAGAATTATTGATGTTTTTCCAGCTCATCAACAGCAACAGGTAAGAACTCAATTATCTTTTGTTATTCAAGGGATATTATGTCAAACATTATTACCCAAAATTGGTGGTGGCAGGGTTATGGCAATGGAAATTCTTATACCAACTCCAGCAATTAGAAATCTTATAAGAGAAGATAAACTTCATCAGATATATTCCCAGATGCAAATGGGTCAAGCCCAGTATGGAATGCAAACATTAAATCAATCCCTATTTGAACTTTACAAAAAGGGTCTTATAAAGCTTGAACATGCTTTTGAAAAATCAACAAATAAAGAGGAACTTAGAAATATGTTTGTAAAAGCTGGAATTAATGTTCCTCAAAAACTATTTAGATAAATTTTCTTCACCAATATTTTTAATTTGATTTATCTCTTTTGTTGGATAAATATATGAAATTGAATGTTTAAATATTAATCTTGGAGCACCTCCTGACAATTCTTTTAACAAAATGCAGTAATTATCAAAAGCAGTGATGTAACCTTCAAATGTTCTGTCATTTCTAATTTGAATAAAAACAGGAACTCTGTTTTTTCTCATTTTGTTTAAATACTGCTCCTGAATGTTAAAAGTTTTTTTCATACTTTTACTCCTTCTCTAAAAATTTATTGATTAAATCTTTTGCTTCATCAAAACTACTTATCCAATTAATATCATTCTCCTTTTTAAACCATGTAATTTGCCTTTTAGCATATTTTCTTGTATTTTTTTTTATCTCTTCAATTGCTTCTTTTTTCTTAATTTTACCTGAAAGATAATCTTTTATTTCTCTGTAACCAATTCCCTGCATAGGTCTTGAATTTGAAAATCCCATTTTAATTAAATTTTCTGTCTCCTCAATTAATCCATCTGATATCATCCTATCAACTCTATTATTTATCCTTTTATAAAGCTCTTCTCGTTCAAATTTTATACCAATCTTTAGATATTTGTATCTTTTTTGAGAAAAATTGTGCTTTAATCTTTTTTCTGAAATTAATTCTCCAGTTTTATAAAAATAATCAAGTGCTCTTATTGTTCTATAAAGGTCGTTTCTATTTATTTTTTTGTATGCTTTAAAATCAATAACTTTTAACTTTGTAAAAATGTAATCACTTCCATAATCTTCTAATTGTTTTTTCAAAATTTCTCTAAAATTTTCTCCCTTCTCTTCCTTATCAAATATTCCAAAAAGCAATAGTTTCATATATAAACCTGTTCCACCAACAAAAAGGGGTATTTTACCTTTTTCATAAATTTCTTTAATTTTTTTATCAGCATCTTCAACAAATCTTGCACCTGAATAACTAAAATCAAGAGGATGGACATAACTTAATAAATGATGCGGATACTTTTCTAATATATTTTTTGGTGGTTTTGCAGTGCCAATATCAAAATATTTATAAACTTGCATTGAATCAAAATTAACAATTTCAAAAGGGAATATATCAGTTAATTTTATTGATAGATTAGATTTTCCAGTAGCTGTAGGACCTGTTATAACAACAATTTTCATTATTAAAACAGAGGATTTCCTTCTTTAATTATAAAAAGAGAACTTCCATCTTTTTTAAAAATTTCAACAGTAGGATTGGAAATAATATAATCCTCATGGAAATTGGCTCTTATTTTTCCTCCAAAACTTGAATTATCACCAAAAGCTAAATGAATTGTCCCATAAATTTTTTCAGCTTCAAGAATATTAAAATAATTGGTTGCTTGAGAATTTATGCCAATACCAAATTCAGCAAGCTTTTTATTATTCTCTTCTGAAAATAATTTATTCATAAGTTCATTTTTATAATTATCCTCTCCCTCAATATGAACAACATTTCCATCATTCAACCATAAGGTTAATGGAGAAGAAAGTTTATAAGTTGGAGCATATTCAATAACAATTTTTCCATCTGCACTATTTTCACAGGGAGCTACAAATACTTCACCTGCTGGTAAATTTGAAAAACTACCAGGAGATGTTAAATCTCCTGTGTCTTCAAGAAAAGTTCTATCTTTCACTGAAAATCTTAAATATGTGCCATTAGAAGATTTTACAATAATTGTCTCACAATTTTCAAGTTTTTCTAATAAAATTTTTGCTCTTTTTTTTAAAAGAGAAAAATCTTCCTGCAAAGCTGAATAAAACATCTCTTCTGAAAATAGAGGCATACTGCAGTATCTTGTTTTGCAAATATCTGTTAAAAATTTTCTAAAATTTGTATGACTTGTGGAATAGTATGGAAGAGCTATAACCACATCTGGAGGATTTTTGGTAAATTCTTTAATAATCTCTTTTGCTTTATTTAATTCATTATCTTTTATATTTTTTTGTAAAATTTTTTTAAACAAACCTTCTTTTTTTAATTCATTAACAACATCTTCTCCAAAAGCATTTATCCATAGTTCTTCTGGAGGTTCTTTTCCATGACCACACAATGAAGGATAATATAATAAATTTACATTTTTTGTAAAATTTTTTGCAATTTCAGTAAAAATAACTGCAATTTCATACAATTTATTATCTTTTGCAGTTAAATCGTCACATCTTCTTGAATCATCTGTAAAAATTAAAACTCTTTCATTTGGCTTTAAATCTATATTTTTCTCATAAATTGTTGAAATTACTCTCTGAATAAGAGCTCTATCCTTCATATCTTTTTTTGCGTTCAAGCTCTTCCTGTTCTTCTTTACATGAAATACATAATGTTGCAACTGGTCTTGCTTTTAACCTTTTTTCTTCTATTTCACATCCACAAGATTCACATATTCCATATGTTCCATTTTCAATTCTCTGCAGAGCTTCCTCTATTTTATTAAGTAATTTCATTTCCCTGTCTCTTATTCTCATTAAAAATGCTTTATCAATTTCATCAGCTGCAGCATCTACCATGTCTTTAGTTTCATCCTTATCAACATAAATATCACCTTTTTTTAACTTTTCAATTTTTTCAATAATTTTCTTTTTCTCCTGGAGTAGAAGCTGTCTAAAAAATTCAAGTTTTTCTTTGTCCAAGGCTCACTCCTTTTATAAATTTTTTAAAATAACCAAAAGTTCTCTAATTACTTTTGCTGCAAAAACACTTGAGTTTCCACTTTTATCATACTCAGGTGATAATTCAACAACGTCAACACCGACAATATTTGCATTTACTTTTGTAAGTTCATTTAAAAATTTCATAAAATCATTAAATCCAATGCCTCCAGGCTCTGGATTTCCAGTTCCTGGCATTACCCCTGGGTCAAAAACATCTAAATCAAGTGTTAAATAAATATTTGTTTTTAAAAATTTGTCAAGAAAATTATTTAAATCTGGCAATGAAAATGGAAAAAAATTTGTATTTCTATTTGCAAATAAAAATTCTTCCTTTGTCCCTGACCTAATACCAAATTGAAAAATATTTTTTACAGAAATAATTTCTGAAATTCTTCTCATAACTGTTGCATGAGAATATTTTTCATTTAAATAGGTATCTCTTAAGTCAAGATGAGCATCAAGTTGAATTATCTTTAAATCATTATAAAATTCATGATATGCTTCAATAATTGGAAGTGTTATTAAATGTTCTCCACCAATAGATAAAACTTTTTTCCCTTTTTTTAAAAAAAATTTTACTTTTTCTTTTAAAGCTTTTCTTAATTGAAAAAAATTACTGATTGTAACTTCAATATTTCCATAATCGTAAAAATTTATTTCTTCAATATCGTAATCAAAATAAGGAGAGTATGTTTCTATTGATTCTGAATAAAATCTAATTGAGTCTGGTGCAAATCTACTACCAGCCCGAAAAGAACTTGTTGCATCAAATGGCACACCAATAATTACAATTTCACTTTTTTCAAAGTAATCTTTTGCTCCTAAAAAACTCTTCACTTATTCTTTTTCAATTAAATTTTTTACAAAATTTGGTATTGCAAAAGCTCCTTTATGAATTTCATCATTATAATATTTAAGTTTTAGGTTGTATTCTTTATATCTTTCCTTTTGGAAATTTTCAATAGGGTCAATTTTTTTTGAACAAAATCCAAAACTCCAAATTCCTGCAGGATAAGTTGGGACATAAGCAGTATACATTTTAACAATTGGAAAAACCTTTTTCAATTTCTTATATGTTGCTTCAATCCACTCTGGATTATGAAAAGGAGATTCAGTTTGATTTGCTAAAACTCCATCATCTTTTAACGCTTTTAAACAATTCTTATAAAATTCTTGTGAAAATAATCCTTCTCCAATGCTAATGGGGTCTGTAGAATCAATAATTATTACATCATATAAATTCTCTTTGTCTTTAACCCATTCAACACCATCTTGAAAATATAAATGGACTTTTGGATTATCAAGTTCACAACTCATAGTTGGAAGATATTTTTTAGCAACTTTGACAACATCTTCATCTATTTCAACCATATCAACATTTTTAACACATTTATGTTTTACAATTTCTCTAACTGTTCCGCCATCTCCTCCGCCTATAACCAAAATATTTTCAGGATTCTTATGGGCAAAAAGAGGAACATGTGCAATCATTTCATGATATATAAATTCATCCTTTTCAGTTACCATTACAAGATTATCAAGAGTTAACATTTTCCCAAAATCAAGGGTTTCATAAAGGTCCAATCTTTGAAATTTTGTATCAAAACTTGTTATGCATCTCTTTATTTTCATTATCAATCCCATTCCAGGGGAATGAAATTCAGTGTAATAAATTCCATCATTCATTTTTTCTTCTCCCATAATTTTTTAATCCCATAAAACAACACCAGCAAAAGCAGTTCCAATATGGTTAACTTTA
Organism: uncultured bacterium; assembly: GCA_964593895.1. Taxonomy (GTDB): domain Bacteria; phylum DYJV01; class DYJV01; order DYJV01; family JALVYZ01; genus CAZQKL01. Next base: position 21,031 of record CAZQKL010000011.1, on the reverse strand, counting down.
TGCTCAATTGAAATGCTTTTAATTTCTTTTAATTTTTCACCTCTTAATTCCATCCCTTTTTTCGCCATATTTCTTACAATTTCTTCAATATCTTTATGTCTTCCTCTTGATGAATATTCCATTATTAATCCAGGTTTAGATGAATCTTCTGGCACAGCTACTGCCACTGCAGCAGAAATAATTTCACCTTCAAGCTGACTTGTTATAGAAGCATAAGCAATAGGGACAATTGCTCCATATGGTAATTTTACTGGTTCAATATATTCACAGGAAGGGGGTAGAATGCTACTAACTTTTATAAGATTTGTATTACCAATTCCTGCATTTAATAAAGCTCCATCAAATGAATTAAGCTCTGTATATCCTTCTGAACTACCAGCAACTAAAAAGTATTTTGTCGGAGTTTTTACTATCATCTTATACTCCTTCATCTAATAAAATCTTTCAGTCAAAGGACAACACCTCTTTTTTCTTGATAATAATCATCATTAACCGCTTTTTTATGTTGATGTCTTAATTCTCCAATAATATTTTCAAGATATCCTCTTTTTAAATCTTTTACATCACATTCTTTAGCTTCAAATTTCTCTTTTAAAAATTTATATGCTATCCATGGGTCAACATTGCTACCACAGGTAAATAAATCAACAGCAGCATATCCATATTCAGGCCATGTATGAATTGCAAGATGGGATTCTGCTATTACAACAACTCCACTTATTCCATGAGGTTGAAATGAGTGAAAAACACTTTTAACAATTGTTGCTCCTGCTCTTATTGCAGCTTCTTTCATATACTTTTCCACAAGTGCACAATTATTTATCATTTCAGGATTGCAATCGTAAAACTCTGCCAACAAATGTCTTCCTAAACTCTTCATTTTCCCACCCCCTTTTTTGAATAAAAAAGAAAGAGGTGGTAAATACACATTAAAATGTATTTACCACCCCTTTTAAAATCTATTTTAATTACCGGAATATTCTCAGCAATCCCCCATCTTTTTTTCTCCTTTTCCGTATTAGGGCGAAATCCTATATCTTAATTTTTTAATTTTGTCAAAGTTTTTTTTCTATTATCATTAAAAATTCTTCTTTTATTCTCTGTTGAGCATTTTTATCTAAAATTTTATTTCCATTTAAATCTGTAACATAAAAAGTATCAATTGCTTTTAAACCTTGAGTAGTAATTTTTGCAGATTGAATTTCTATATTAAATTTATAAAAAATTTCTGAAATTTCAAACAAAAGCCCTGGATAATCTGGAGCAATTATTTCAATAATTGTAAAAATTGCACTATCTTCGTTATTAAATTCTATTTGGGGTATTAATGGTGCTTTTAATTTTATTTTTTTATTTAATTTGTTTTTCAAAACTTCGTAAATATCTTCATTTGAAATTTTATAATCCAAAAATTTTTTAAAATCTTCCTTTATTTTTTCAAATTTCTCCCTAAAATATTTATCAAAGTATATAGGCTTTGTATAAAATATATCAATTATTGTCCCATCATTGTTTGTATATATCTCTGCACTTAAAATATTTAAATTGTTTAGGGTCAAAATTCCAACAGCTTTATTAAAAATTCCTGGATAATTATATGTATAAAGAACAATTTTTATAACTTTTCCTTTTTCCTCTTCAATAAAAATTAAATGAGGAAGTTTTTTAACATCTTTTATACTGTAAAAAAGGGAAATTACTGTTTTTTCATCTTTTGCAAGTATATATTTTTTTGATAAATTCTGTAAAAATTTTTCAAATAAAAGATAATCTTTTTTAGGGATATTATCAATAGCATAAGATTTTATAGAAGCAATTTTCTCTTCTATTTTTAAAAAACTTGTATCTTTTTTTGTAAGACAAATAAAAGTTTTTATATAAAGCTCCTGAAATGAATCATTTTTCCACTTATCAAAAGCTTCATCACTTACTGAATTTAAATCTGCAAATGAAAGAAGATAAAGGAAATTTAATCTTTTAACTGATTTCACGATATTTGCAAATTTTAAAATTTCTTCTTCATTTTTTATATCTCTTTTTAAAGCGGTATCTGTCATCAATGTATGATGTTTAACAAGGAAAACTACAAGTTCTCTATCATTTTCTGAAAGACCAAACCTTTTACAAATATTATCAACAATTTTAGCTCCTTTAACTAAATGAGATTCTTTACCTTTTATCCCTTTTCCAATATCATGAAGTAATCCTGCAAGAAGAAGATATCTTCTCTTTTGAATATTTAAGGCAATTGCAGAAATAAAAGGATATTGAGAAATAAATTCACCATTAAATAATGCCCTTAATTTTATTACAACATAAATAGAGTGCATATCAATTGTATATTTATGGTAAAAATCGTAGGTTATTCTATATCTAATTTTTTTAAATTCTGGTATAAAATAAGAAAAAAAATTCAATTTATTCATAAGTTTTAAGAAAAAACCTGTTGAAACATCTCTTTCAAGAATTCTAAAAAATATTTTAATTGCATTTTTATCTGTATTTATTTTTTCAATCTTTTTTACATTTTTCCTAATTAAAGTTTTTAGCTCAAAAGAAGGAAATATTCTGTATTTTTGCATTATATCAAAAGCTTTTAAAATTAATATTGGATTTTCTGAAATTTTTTTAGGCTTTGAAATATGAAGTTTGTAATCTTTTATAAAAAATAAATTATCAATCTTTTTTCTAAAATTAATTGGAGAAAAATGTCTCTCAACTAAATTATCTCTTAAATATTCGTAATAATAGTCAATAATATCAGCTTTAAAATAATACTTTCTCATTAAGGCCACTTCAGATATTCCAAAATAGTCGGAAATTTTCTTTTGATATTCAAAATTTAAATGGTCATTTTCTTTTTTTGCGAAAATATGCAAAATATTTCTAATCTTTAAAATAAAGTTATACGAATCTTTTATCTCCTTTTGTTCCTCTTTTTTAAGTAAATTTTTAAATGGAAATATTTCCAAACTCCATAATATTAAATTTATATCTCTTAGACCACCTGGAGAATTTTTTATGTCAGGCTCAAGTAGATATACTGTATTTCCAAATTTTTCCCGTCTTTCATCATTTAATATAAATAATTCCCTTAAAAATTCTTTCTTTTTTCCTTTTTCAATTTTATTAATAAATTTAGAAAAGAATTGCTTATCTCCACATACTAACCTTAAATCAAATATTTTTGCCCATTCTTTCAAATCTTGATAAATAAAATCATAAAAATTTGAATACGTTCTTATACTGTAACCTAAATGTAATTTTAAATCCCATAATGGATAAATAAAATTTTCAACTATTTTATTCTCTATCTCCTGATTTTTTTCTTTTAAAAGAAATATAACATCAATATCTGAGAATGGACTTAATCTTTGTCTACCGTAACTACCAGTGGCAATAATTAAAAAATCAGAATTACATGAAAACTTTTTAATAAAAAAGCTGTCAATAAGTTTTGAATATTCAGTTGAAAATTTTAATGGAGTAATTTTTTTATCTTTTAGACTTTCTCTTAATTTTACAATTTCATTTAACATAAGTTTTGGAATTTCAAATTTTGCAAATTATGTCAATTGAATTTTAAATAAAAATTTGTTAAATTTTTTCTATGGAAAAATTTAAATTAAAAGTAAAAATAAGTATTGCTGATGAAAAAAATAAAGGTTTTTTTGGTATTGGAATAATCTGGTTATTGAAAGAAATTGAAAAAACAGGTTCAATTAAAAAAGCTTCAGAAAATATGCACATGTCTTATTCAAAAGCTCATAAAATTTTAAAAAGAGCAGAGGAAAAATTTGGAGTAAAATTTTTAGAAAAGAAAAAAGGAGGAATTGAAAGAGGAGGCTCATATTTAACAGATTTTGCATATAAATTTATTGAAATTTATACGAAATTTCAAGAAGATATAAAAAATTATGCTCGTGAAAAATTTGAAAAAGAAATTGTTTCCCTATTTAAAAATTCTCATGTTTAACAATTCTTGGGGTAAGAAATATTAAAAGCTCACCTCTTGTATTTTGATTTATACTATTTTTAAAAAGCATACCAAGTAGAGGCAAATCTCCAAAAAAAGGAACTGATTCAGTTTTTTTTGTTTGAGAATTGGTGAGAATTCCACCAATTACCGCAGTTTCACCATTTTTTAATAACAATTTTGTTTTAACCTCTTGGGTATTTATTGCAGGACCATCTGTTGTCATTTGGCCTATGGAATCTTTTGTTAATGTAATATCAAGAGAAATCATGTTATTTTCCGTGATATGTGGTGTGACTTCAAGTTTTAACTTAGCATCTTTAAATTCTGTATTTGTTCCAGATTCACTAACAGTTTTATACGGTATTTCAAGCCCTTGTTCTATACTTGCTTTTTCATTATTTAAAGCAAGAACCTTTGGAGAAGAAATCTCTTTTGCAAGATTTTTTGTTTTTAAAGCATTTAACTTTACAACAAGATTATAATATCCCCATTTTCCAAAAATAAGTCCAATCCCTCCAATAGGTTTAGATATAACAGGAGCATTAACAACATATTGAGGAGCTATGGTAACAGGTGAATACTCTTCAGTCGCTTTCTGGCCTGGAGGGTAGACTTTTGTTACATCATTTGCTCCTTCATATTCATTTTCTACAGCTTCTGGAGTATCATTTATATCAGGATTTAAAACTTCCGCTCCTCCTGAAATTCCATAAAAAACTTTATCTGACTTGATTTTATTTACAATTGACCCTCCCCATTGTATTCCAAACTCTTTTGCAAAATCATCTCTTACAATAACGATTTTTGCCTCAATCATAACCTGTTTTGTAGGAACATCTATCTGTTTTATTAATTTTTCAATTTTTTGAATATTTTCTTTAAAATCGGTCACTATCAAGGTATTTGTTCTCTCATCAGTAAAAACCTTTCCATTTGGAGATAAAATCTGTTGAATTTTTGGCTCTAAATCTTTTGCTTTTGAAAAATTTATATGAATTACCTTTGATATGAAATTCTGTTTTGCAAGAAATTTTTGCACTTTGTTTATTTTGTCAATAAAGATTATATTATCATTAATGTAATAATCGCAACCTATTGAATTAGTAATAATTTTTAAAGCATTTTTTAAAGAAACATTATCAAGAAATATGGTAATATTTCCTTTTACATAATTTGGTATAACAATATTAATTTTCTCTGTTTTAGAAATTGAAGTTAAAACATTAACAACATCTGCTCTTTTTAAATTTAAAGTAATTCGTTTATTTAAATCTATAGATGAAAAAAGAGGAGAAGATAAAAATATTGCTAAAGAGATAATTATAATTTTTTTAATCATTTTCAAGACTTAATAATACTTTTTTCCCTGTATTAATATTATACAACAAAATTGAACTAATATCAATCTTTATAATTTTAAAATCCTGAATTTTATCCCCTACTTTATACGGTTCACCATTAATTATTGCTCTTAAAGAGTTATCTATTTTAAAAATTCCTGTTAATTTGAATGGAATTTTCATCTCTTCCTCAATTTTAATAGGTTTTACAATCTTAACTTCTTCTTTTTTGATTTTTTTTACAGTTCCAGAAAGAAATGTATAATTACTATTATCTGGAAGAGGCAATCTATCAATTATTGTAAATGAATAAGAGAATATAATAAAAAAAATTAAAAAAACTTTTCTCATTCAATCACCATAAATATTGTTTTTATTGTCATATTTATTGTCCAAGAAGTTTTCCCTTTTTTTAACGAATAATTTTCAATGATTAATAAATCATTTTTCTCTTCTATTGCATCAATTAATTTTATTAAATTAATTAATTTTCCAGTTCCAGAAAACTTGAAAAATAGTGAAACTTGGTTTTTCCCTTTTTTTACATCAAATAATTCAACATTATTTAAAGTTACACCAACCTCTGAAGTTAAAAGTTTTAAAATATGGGAAATATCCTTTTCTGTCTTTAATTTATTTTTTAAAACTTCTATTTCCTGCTCTTTTTTTATAATTTTAAATTTAACATCCCTTATTTTTTTAAAAATTAAAATATTTTTCTCAAACAGCTGTTTTTCCATATCAATTTCATTTTCAATTTTTTTTATCTTTTCCTTTAAAATTTTTTCTTTTGTTAAAAATTTCTTTATCAAAAAAGAATAGAATAAATAATTCACTATAAATATAACTGTTATTCCAAATAAAACAATTGTTCTTACCGAAATATTATATAGTTTCATCAAGAGATTTTATTTTAACTTTAATTTTAAATTCAAGGGTATTTTTTATTTTTTTTAAATAAAAGAATTCCACTGAGGAAAAGTAATTATTAACTTCAAGCTGTTTATAATAATTATTGAAATCTTTTGAATTTTTGGCTTCTCCAATTATTAAAAATTCACCAGATTTTATATCAAAATCAATTGATTTAAAACTAACATTTTCCGATAGTGTATCAAAAATAATAAGAGTGCCAATTAAAGTTGAATAATTTATTGGATAATTTAAATAAAACTTTTTCTCTTTTAAATTAAGAAGCTTTAATTTTTCAGTTAAATTTTTATATTCATTTTTAAATGTTGTAAAAGATTCATTTAAATTTTTTAATTTAATGTAAAAATTTTGATAACTTCTCTCAATCTTTTTATAATTTTTTACCTCAAAAAAAATAACTGTTGTAAATGTTGTTATAAAAAGAGCATTAAAAATAAAAAATAAGATAAGTTTTTTAATTATTTCATATTTTTTATAATCAAAAATAGCATATGGTGGCAATAAATTTATCTCTTTAGTAATTTCTCAAACCTCCTCCAATTAATTCAGCAAAATAGAAGGTTTCAGCTTCCTCTATCTTTAATTTTTTTCTTCTTTCTATATTAACTATCTTAATTGGGTCAAATTTTTGGGCTTCAACATTAAATAATTTTGCAATATAATCTTCTAAATTATTTATTTTCACAAATTCTCCAGATAAAAAAATTCTTTTTACAGGTTCTCTATGGTAAAATGAATTATAATAATCAATACTTCTTTGAATTTCCAGACTTGCTCTATCAAAAATTTCAGTAAATCGGTCAACTGGTCCATTTTCTATTAAATTTTTTTCTGCTTCTTCCCTTGATGAAAAATCTTTTTCCAAAATATCAACCATCTGATTTAATCCATATTTAATTTCTCTTTTAGTAAAAAGAAAATTATTTTCAACAATCAATATAATACATTCATTCTTTCTTAAATGAGCAAAAACATAAGGCTGGGGGGTTAAAAATAAAGAAAATCTTTTTAATGCATTTAAATCTGTTTCAAGAGCAATTAATTTAAGTTTAAATTTCTTTAAATACTCAAAAATTTCATTAAAAAGGGATTTAGGAATTGCTGCAACAAAAACAATAATCTTTTCCTCTTCTACTAAAACTTCATAATCAATAAAATATTCAAGAATATCAATTCCCATTGTATTTTTTAGGTCATTATAAATTAAAGTTTTTAAATTCTGAAAATCGCTTTTATTAAAAGTTAAAATATTTTTTATAACCTCTTCATTAATAATAATTAAATTTGTTATTGGATTTTTTTTTATTAAATCAGTAAAAGACATAAGTGCACTTTCAAGCTCTTTTAATGTTTCAAAATTAAAATCGTAAGAAGAAAATGCTTTTAATGTAATATCCTTTTTTCTTTCAAAAGTTGCAAAATTAATTTGGCCTTCTCCAATTATCAATGTATTTAAAAATTTACTCATTAATTTTCCTTAAATATCTTTTTAAAAGAAAAATTTTCATTTTTATTCTAAAAGTTAGTAATGGATCAGCTATCTTGTAATGGTATGCGGTAATATAATCTGATATTGCTTCACTATAATGATGCAAATTCTCAAGAATAATTGCCCTATCTAAAGCTATTTCAAAGCTTTCCTCACCTATTTTATCAAAATATTCTAAGCTTTTTTCATAATTTCCCTCTTTAAATTCAATTAACCCAAGATATGCTAATACATCTTTATCATTTTTCTTTAAAAATAATGCATTTAAAAGGAAGTTTTTAGCTTCACTATAATTACCATTTTTATATTCAATAAGTCCCATATATTTCTGATACAAAAATGTTGAAGAATTTAAATTCAATAATAGTCTTTTTAATTTTCTAAAATTATTTAATGCGTATAAAAATTTGAAATTATTTTCAGAATATTCATTTTCTTTTTCGTTAAGAATTTTCTTTTCATCCTGAAATTTTTTTTCATATTTTCCTATATTGTATTCTCGCCTTTTTCTTTTTAATGTTTTAAAATTATTATACCTTGGATAGACAACAAGAAAATTTGCAATAATAAAAATAAGAAAAATTGTTAAGGTAAAAAAAGAAATTCCAGGCAATTCAAATGAAAATTTACCCTTTTCTTTTCTATTTTTATCTTCTTTTAATTTTTTTATTGCTTCAGCATATATACTCATTTTAGCATCATTTTTATATCTTTCAATCCATATTTTCTCTCAAGCATTTTTTTATACTCTAAAGCATTATTTTTTGAGGAAAAAACTCCAAGCTGAATTATAATTTTTTTCCCTTTTTTTACTTCATAAAAATCAACTTTTTTATTTTTTAAAATCTTTCGCATTAAACTTAATCTTCTTTTAGAATTAAATGGACCTTGATAAAGGACATAAAAAAATTTCTTAGTTATAGTTTTGTTATCTTCATTTGTTTTCTTAGCATTTTTTATAACTTTAGTTACCTTTAATCTGGTTCTATTATCAATCTTTTTTACAACAATTTTTTTTGTTTTATGAATAATTTTTACATTAATTGGACTTAAATTCACTTTTGGTCTATTAAAATAGAAATATCCAATCTCTGCAAATAAAAATAAATAAAGTAAAATTGCTATAACCACATGTTTTTTATTAATTCTTTTCTCTTCTTTAAAATATTCTCTAATAGCCTTATTTACATGCCGAACAGTTACTTTATCAGATTTTTCAGAACATGCGATTAAAAGTGACAAATCTGCAATTTTGTTAATATCTCTTGGAATACCTTTTGTTGCTTTATAAATTCTTTTTATAGCACTCTCTGTGAAAAGATACTTTTTATATCTCAATGCTTCATTAACTCTAAAATTTATGTAATTTTTCGTATCTTCATAATCCATTGCTTTTAAAGTTACAATAATTGATATTCTCTGTTTTAATTGTCGCAACTCTTTTTTATTTAAAACAACTAAAAGTTCAGGTTGACCTACAAATAAAATTTGCAACAATTTCTTATCTTCAAGTTCAATATTTGAAAGTTGTCTTATCATTTCAAAAGTTTCTACAGGAAGGTTTTGAGCTTCATCAATTATTATTAAACAAGTTTTACCTTTTTTATGTTCTTCAATTAAAAAATTTTGTAATCTATAATAAATTTCTCCTTTATCTATATTTTCAGGTAATTGAAGATTAAGTTCTCTACAGATATATGTTAAAATCTCATCTGAAGATAAAAATGGATTAATTATTAACACTGGAATTAAATTTGGAATTTTTTTTATTAAAACTCTTGTTAAAAGAGTTTTACCAGTTCCAACTTCTCCAACAAGAACCATAAATCCTTTATTTTTTTTAATTCCATATTCTAAAACAGTTAATGCTTCATCATGAGAAGTTGAACTGTAAAAATATTCTGGGTCAGGAGTTAAACTAAACGGTTCTTTTGTAAAACCAAAATATTCTTTATACATAAATTAATCCCTTATAATTGCCTCAATTTTCCTCTTTATCTCACCTCTAACAATTCCTGTTGAATGAATTATATGCAATGTTGTAAAACCTACAGGGATATCTTTAACTTTTATTATTTGTATTGTATTTCCATTTAAAGAATAACTACCTTGATTTCCTGTTACTCCAAAAATTTCAATCCCAGTTTCTGCGAGAAATAAAGCTTGAACTGAATTTAGTTCTTCAGCAGAACTAACATGAGATGTTGTAACCATTGTTAATAATCCAACTATTATTAATCCTAATATTACTATCATAAAAATTGCAACAATTAAACTTACCCCTTTTCTATTCTTTAAAATCATGGCACATTCCTTATATGAACAACTGCGTTATATTTTACAACAACATTATCTTTTTCCATAACAATTGTTATAAACACAACTGCATTTCTTTCCAAAGTCGGTCCACTATAATTAAAAGTGATTGATTTAACGTATTTTGAAACTATATTACAAAAAGGGTCATCATTGCAAGTAGAAATATCATCACCAAAATCTGAAAAGTTAATTGGATAGTTAAATCTTCTATATAAAATACCGTTATACCAAAAAAATGTCACAGGAGTTAAAATTAAGAAAAATCTATTTGCTGGAGAATTTTTTACAATCTTTTTATTCAATTTTAAAATAGGATAACTTGAATTATCAATAATTGTATAAACTCTCTCCTTTGATTGATAAATTTTAATTGGATTTGTGTTATAAATTGAAATATTATCTCCTACTTTAATTGAAAGATTATCATAAACTGTAATATTGTCTTTAGAAATCTGTTTATAAAAACTTCCAAATTTAAATTCACAAAATTGAAGTGTTTTCCCAGAGTTCCCAATCCTAATAGAATTAGGAACAGCATGCCTAAGTTCTCTATCAATTCTTTCAGCAATAAACTTTGCATTAAAGTAAAGCATTGTATATGTTCTTGTGTTAACATAACCTGTAAAAATTTTTGATAATATACCTAATCCTATTCCAGCAACTATACCAAGTAAAACAATTGTAATTATTATTTCAACTAAAGTAAAACCTTTAATTTTCATTAAAAATTACCTTTTACCGCAACAACTTTATAATTTTCATTTAAATTTTTAGCTTTCACTATAACAGTTATCATCTTAAAATCAGTTTTAGCATTAACAGGAATAATTTCATGTGAAGCATTAATAGTAACAAACTGAACAATCACTTTTATTGTAAAATTAGAATCAGGACTTAATCCAAAATCCTCTGGATGATAATTATCTTTCTCTTTTTTAAATTCAGTTCCTTCATCAACATAATCATCAACATCATCATAAAGAGAAATGCTGGTTTCTCCTAAATCTGGTCCAAGAGTAGGATTAGTAACAGTACCCCCTCCATTTGGAGTTTTTTCATCAAACTTTTTTGAAAAAATCTCTTCCATCACAGATTGGGCAATCTGAATTCCTTTTTCTCTTACAATAGGAGAAGAAGATTTACCAATTATATTTGTAAAAATTAAAACTATACCTGTAATTCCAATAGAAAACACTACAATAAAAATAATTATTTCTATTAAGGTAAAACCATTTTTTTTTAAATTCATTGAATATAAACTCCTCCACTGTAAGGTTCAATTATTACTTTATATGAACCAATTGAAACTGTGATTTTATCTGTTATTAGTTTACCTTTTGGGCTTTCAGGTTGTCCCCAAAGGTTAAAATAGATTTTTCCATCAATTATTGGTCCAGAATAAGTAAGCCTACTTTCTACGACTACTGGATTTTTGCCATCAGGAGTATCAATTAAACTATCATCAGGAGAATAAAGAAAATATTTATTCTCATCTTCATCTAATTTTATGTAAAAGTATCCTCCTTCAACCATTGATTTATGCTGGATAAATCTTACATTTGAAATAAAAGCCATTGCTTCAGCATTATCTTTTATTCCTTGAGTTGAAATTCTTGGAATTACATATGCAGCAATTATTCCAAGTAAAACAAGAGTTATAATTAATTCAACCAATGTAAAACCTTTAATTTTATTCATTTGCAGGTATTTCCTTCCAAAAAATTATTCTATCTCTTCCTCTGTAAATTCCAAATGTTGCTGTTCCGTTATCAGGGTCGTATAAATAAGGATAAAAAGTTGATGTGGATTTTAAATTTATATCAACTGTTCCAGAATTTCCTTCTCCTGGAGCTGATAATGTGAAACTTCCTTTTCCAGATTCTATACCAGTAACATTAATAATTGAAGTTTCTCCAGGGTCAAGATTTCTCGTATAATTAAACAATTGAAAATCATCACCAGTGGTATCAAGAAGTGTGCATGTATCATCACTGTTTAGTTCCCACCATGTTCCATTCCAAAATTGAGTTTCAATATCAAGTGTTAAATTATCTGTTTCAGGTCCATAATTATCAATTACTTTCAATCTTCCATATTTCATTAAATTTCCAGTGACAGTTAGATTATCAGGTAAATTTATACATGTAACTCCATCACTATCTGTAATTGATGTAATTTTAAATGTAAATTTTGGAGAGAAAGGAGCGATTTTACTTTGAGAATTTCTTACATACTTTATTATATCATTTCCAAAAGTATAATTGGCTGTGCCATCTCCATTTGAAGTTAAATTATCAGATGCCTTTGTAATTTCAATTGATAAATTGTTATTATCATCTTTATCTGGAATATCTATTGAAATATCATTAACAGTTAACTTAAAAAAACCATTTTTATAATTTTTTGTAGTATTATCAAATAAATTTTTCGCACAAATCACAAATTGAGGCTTAATCTCGTAAGTAGTTGTATCTCCAATATAGGTAAAAATTGAATTGCATTTATCCACCAATTTCCCATTCTGTTTGCTAATAATTTTAAAATGGTCAGGATAAAATCTTCCAACATAATTCACATTCCCTTCAATAGAACCAGCAGAAAGATAGTTATTATCTTTAACTTTTATATGAATTATTCCTACCTCTGTATAATACTCATTATTTATTGATGCTTCACCATCAGAGAAATTTAAACTTGTAATTCCCAATTCTCCACTTTCACCACCTATTGGAGCGATAAGAGAATGTAAAATTTCAACTCCAGATTTATTATAATTCCTTGTTATTACATTATCTTGTAAATCATTGTTATTTGATACATTATCTCCATTCTGCCAGCAAACTGCTTTTACATTTATTGTAAAATTTTCTCCTGCTTTTTTAAATTTTGGGCCATCTGAATTTTGAGCTTCTGGATTTCCAGGAATATCAATATAAAATGCCCAAGGTTTTACTGTAAAAGTGCTATCACCTACCATTTCCAATGAGCCTTCCTCTAATTTTGCATGAAGATTTAACTTACCAGCATCATTATATTTTACTTTAAATGTTGCCTCTCCATTTGAATTAAAATGTAAAGAAACATTAGGAGATGATGGTTCTGAAAGAGGTAAATCTATAAAACTTGTATCATTATTTCCTTTTAACTGTAGTTTAACTGAATATGGATTTGAACTTGGCGTATTGTAATCAAACCAAAATTTCAAATCTTTATCCACATTTGCAAATGCAGGAACACATCTCTGGGTAATATCATCTTTTCTTACCGCTTTAATTAAAACATCACTGCTATCCTTACACGATATCTGATTTGGCACATTAAAAACAAATCCACTCTCATAAAAGGTAATATTACAATGTTCATCATCATTTACACATTCTGAATCAATATCACTATTTCTACAACAATAATCTGCGTTTGGATTTGCACTATCAATACCAAGAGTTACAGTCTCAGGAGTTGTATGTTGAAGTTGAAATGTAGCTTCCCCACTATAAAAAGATTTAGTATCACCACCTATCCATCCAGAAGGAGTTAAAGTTAATGTAACATTATCAGTATAAAAAACAGAACAATTTTCATTTGCACAGGCTCTTATTGTAATATCTTCAGGTTGGCATGTTAAGGCATTTGAATCATGGATTATCTCATAATGGTCAACATGCCCGCATGTTGGACACTCTCTATCTGTTCCATCCCAATTTTTACCATTTCGTTGATTATTATAAATTTGCTCAACCTCATGAGTGCTCAATATTTTGTTAAATACCATAATTTCATCTAATTTACCTTTAAAATACCTTGGAGGATTAACTGTTCCTGTATTTTCAATTCTTCCTATACTACTGAATGGAGTTCCAACAATTCCGCTATCTGTAAATCCAATTTTATCAAGGTTCCCATCTATATAAATTTTAACCCTTCCATTTATAGCATTTCTTGTTAAAACGATATGATGCCATTTTCCATCATTTATTGGAGTATTAGATTTTGAATTATTAAAATTATCACCTTTTGAAATTCCAATATGTCCATTAGCATCAATCCAGCCCCAGAATATATCATCAATTCCTCCATGCTGTTCAACTCCAGTTACTCCTGGAGCTTTCCAGTCTGTATTATTACCGATTTGAGTTGTTTTTATCCAAAAACTCAAACTTGCTGTGCCTTTTAAAATCTCTGAAAGATTATCAACATGAATAAAATCATCTATTCCATCAAAAACTCCTGCCCTACATAAAACTTTATCATCTGCAGTTGTATTTGTTCCATTCATGGCAGTTCCATCATAATGATTAGAAGTATTATCCTTTACCTCATTTGAAGTTCCATTCCAAAAGCATTCATCAAAATGCCAATCTGCAACTGGACCACAATAAGGACAGGTTCTTTCAGAACCGTCGTAATTTTTTCCAACTTTTTCGTTATTATAAATTGCATCAATTTCCGAGCTTGATAAAATTTTACTAAATATTTTAAATTCATCTGCAACTGCTCCAAGAGATTGTTGATTTCCTTCATTTGTTGAACCTCCATAATCACTGTTGAAAATTAAACCTAATGTTCCAGAAGGTCCCTGATTAAATGTAAAAAGTCCAGTTCCATCTAAATAAAACCTTGTCCACCATCCAGATTCAACAGTAAAAACCAAAAAATGCCAGCCTGTCCATGAATTGAAATCATCAATTAATTTACATTCTGGGACACCTCTATCTCTTACACATAATTCCCAGTTATGATTTAAAACATTTTCTCTAAAATAAATAAAATCTTTGTTACTTCCTGGTCTATCAGCTATGTTGTAATATCTATATCTATTTCCATGGCTGTAAAAAATTTTGTGGCCAGAGGAATTTAATGGAAATTTTATCCATAATGTTATTGAATATGCTGATGGTAATGGAATATTATTTTTAGGTTTCAAATACTTATCTTCAGTTGAAGTGCTTATAAAATCTCCTCCTTTGCAAATTTTCCCTATTAAAGTATTTGAATTGTAAGAAGTTGCATCATAATTTCCATTTAAAATTCCATTATTTATAACCTCATAAGTTGTTGTGTCATCATCCCAATTACACTCATCCATTCTATATTCAATTATAGGTGTTAATTCACCAATAGAAATGGGGCATGAAGACAAAGGAGTATAATCCACAACATTTCCACTATGATAAACAGAACCAGTAAAATTCTCCCAATAATTACCATTAAAGTCATTTCCAGACTGGTCTGCATAAGCTAATTTATTTGGGGCAAAATTAGAATGATAAAAACAGTTATTATTCACATGAGCATTACTTTGAGAATTCTGAATTTTTAAAGAATAATTACTGCTTGAAGAGGATTGACTTTCCAATCTTGAATTTTGAATACTTACTTTTGATGTATTCCAATCACAAAAAACTGCAGTGGATTTTCTGCTTAAAATAGAGCAATTATCAATTATAGGTTGTCCATTCCTAATTAAAATACCTTTTCCAGAGACATTTATTATTGAATTTTTTATTAAAATCCGATTTGAAACATTCCAATCAAGATATATCCCATGAGCATTTGATGAAGAGCCTAAATTAGTAAGATTAATATTTTCAAAAGTTATTTTCTGCCCATCTCTTATTAAAAAACATGTTTTATTATTTGTAGTAATATGGATATTAGAAAAAATTGAGTTATCATTTGTAACATTCCAATCAAGATATATCCCGTAATAATTGCCAGTTATATTTATATTAATATTATCAAACTCTAAGGTTTTTGCTTTGCTTATACGGATTGCAGTTTTTTTTGAATTTATATTCAAATTAGAAAAATTAAAATTTCCATCTGCATCCCAATCAGAATAAAATCCATATCCATTTTGAGAAAAAATTATTAAATTATTTAAAGTTAAATTCTCCCCTTCTCTAAAATAAATTCCATATCTCCTTCCTTTAATAGTTAAATTTTCAATTTTTAAATTTTTTACAGGTTGCCAATTATAACCAATATTAAAAACTGTATTAAAACTTTGAACAGTTACATCACCATCACCAGCATCTGTTATTGTTAAATTTTTTTTTGGTCCATTAATTCTTACACTTTCATTATAAGTTCCAGCACAAATTTTAATAGTATCTCCATTTCGGGAAGCATTAATAGCTTGTTGAATTGTGGGATAATTAGCTCCAGGTCCACATCCACCCACCCATAATGTTGCGGAAAAAAGTGTTATTTTAAAAATTAAAATTAAAAAAATTACAGAAAAAAGTCTTTTAATCAAGATTTCTCTTCCTCCAAATTTTTATTTTTTAATTCTTTTTCAAAAACTTCCCAAAGCTTAATTTCAATATTTTTTAAAATTTTTTACCAATGGATACTATAATTACCTGATGAATAACTTAAACTTTTTTATAAGTTAATCTAAAATTTTAAAATGGTCAAATCAATTTTTTCTTGTATTTCTTAATAACTTTTTCAAATTATCATCTTTAATTTCTTTCAAAAATTGTTTTATTTTTTTTAATTTTTCATCTTTAGATGTGTTTCTTATCATAAAAAATAAAATTAATTTTTTAATTTTCTTTGGAGTTGAATTATTTATTAAACATATATTAAAAAATTTCTCACCTTGTTTTTTTAAATTTTGTTCAAAATATGAAAAATATCCAGCTAAAAATGATAATTCCCATTTTTCCGGAAGATTTTTTATACCTTTAATTAAAATTTTAATTCCATTTAAATACATATTATAACCATTTTTTGCACACAAAAAGCTTCCTCCTAAAATATATGGAATAAAAAAATATGGGTCAAGTTCTGTAATTAAGTCCATAAATTTATATAATTTTTCTCCTGTATTTCTATCTTTTTTATTCAAATCTATTTTTGAAGTAAGTTTTATCCATAGGAAATCTGCAATAATTGGTTTACAAAAATCTGGGATAAAAATAGTTAAGAACTTTTCATCTGGAATAATTAATTCACTTTTAGAAGAAAATTTATTTAATTTTTGAAAAAGACTTTTGTGAACTAATAAATTAAATAATG
>CAZQKL010000011.1:0-3845 GCA_964593895.1 uncultured bacterium | reverse complement strand
TTTAAAAAGTTTAAAGAAAAATATACTAAAAATTTTTTAGAAAAATTTACCTTAAAAAAAACAAAAAATAAAAAGTATAATCCATTGTAAAATAATGCAATTATAAATAAAAGCGTAGAAATATATAAAAAACTGCCCAGAAAAATATGATATTTTTTTACAGGTAATGAAAGGAGCCAGTTGATAAATTTATTTTTTTTTATTTCAGGAAAACATTCAGAAGAAAAATATATTGAAGAGATAAGCAGAATAAAATTTATTCCAGCAATTCCAAGGTCAATAAAGACTTTATTCTTCTCACCAATAAAAAGAAAATTTGAAAATAGAAGTAAAAAACAAAATATTATGGAAAAACCAATTATTGTAAAAAAAATATAATCCTTTAATTTATTTTTTATTAAAATGGAGAATATAAACTTAATTTCCTTCACTTTTTATTATCTCCACAAAATATTCTTGTAATGATTTATCTTTTAAATCTTTAGGCACAATTATTTTTAAATTTTTTCCTTTATGCAATATTAAAATTTTATCTGAAATTTTCTCCACATCTGTTAAAATATGAGAAGAAAAAATTATAGTTTTTCCAGATTTTTTAATATTGAGAAAAATTTTAAAAAAAAGCTCCCTTCCAAGAGGGTCAAGTCCACTAAATGGTTCATCAAGAATTAAAATTTCTGGGTCATGTATAAGAACTTGTGCCAAATTAAATCTTTGAAGCATCCCTTTTGAGAATGTCTTCAATTTTTGAAACTTAGCTTTTTCAAGGCCAACTTCATTAAGAACATTTAAAATTTTATCGTTATTTATAGTGAGATAAAGGTTTTTCATAGATTTTAAAATATCAACAGGAGTTAAATTCACAGGAAAACCAACAATTTCAGGCATATATCCTATTTTTTTCTTAAAATCTGGATATTTGAATTTAATTTCTCCATTAGTAGGTTTTGTAACCCCCAAAATTATTGAAATAAGAGTGCTTTTCCCTGCACCATTCAAACCAATAATTGAAAAAATTTCATTCCTTTTAACTTCTAAATTTACATCTTTTAAAGCCTCAATAAATTGAGGTTTTAAAAATCTTGGAATTTTGTATATTTTTTTTAAACTCTTATATTCAATTATCATTTTTTAATATTCTTCTTCCTCTCTATTTACAAGAGGGAAATCCCTGAAAATTAACTTTCTCATAATTTACTTATCCTGTTTTTCTTTTTCAAATATTTCCCATAGCTTAATTTCAATCTCAAATGTTTTTAATTTTAATACCTCATCCCAGTTAAATATCTCTGGCCTTTTATATTTACCTTCCTCGGTTAAATAATATCTTTCTACATATTCCCTTTCTGAATTCACAATAATATATTCTTTCACCTCAAATTTCTCATAAAGATTAAGTTTTTCTCGCCTATCTTTTAATTCTGTTGAGGGTGAAGTTATTTCAATTATTAAATCAGGAGCACCTTGAATGTTTTTTTCTTTTATTTTATTTTTATCGCATACTATAAATATATCTGGTTGAACTACATTATATTCATCAAATACCACATCTGTTGGAGCATCAAATAAAAAACATTTTTTTAATTTTTTTTCGTTAACTAAAAAAGTTTTTTTTATTATTAAACCAATCCTTTGATGCTTTGGAGTAGGAGAAGGGCTCATATTATATGCAACACCATTAATTATTTCCCATCTTTCTCCATCATTCCAATTTAAATAATCATTGTAAGTGTATCTTTCTTCAAAATTTTTTGCCAATGGGCTCATATAATTCTCCGATTGTTTCAAATATTTTAATTTTTTCTTATTTTGTCAATAAAGTTATTTCTTCTTATAAAATTCAGGAAAGACTCAAAAAATATCAATTCAAACAAAAAATTTTTTAATTCCTTCAAAGTAGTCTTTTTATTTACCACAAGCTCATCACTTAAAATCATCAAATGTTTTATAGCAAGTATAATTTTGTCTTCATTTTTTAAACTTTCATAATCTGAAACTAAAATTTCTATAATACTTTTCTCGTCAAAATTTTCAATCATCTCAGTTGTTATATTATAATCTTTCATCGCCTGAAAAATAAATTTATCCGTAAACTCAAGCAAAATTTTTTTAATTTCTTCATTTGAATAACCTTTTAAAAGTTCTGAAATAAAACTGTTAACAATAATTTTATTCTTTTTTAAATCTAAATCCAATAAAAATACAATATAATTGTAAAAATCTTGAAGTTTTTTCAAAAAATATTTTAAATTTTCAATATCTGAAAATACATTATCTGAGAGATATTTCTCCAATAATTCTTGAGAAGGCTTCATTTCAACAGAAAAAATATAAAGACAGCTGTTTAAAAAATAATCAAGAAGATTAATTTTGAATTTTGACTTTTTCATTTCATTTTTAAATCTTTTTAAGTTCATATTTATTACAATATCCTATTAAAAAAATTTTTTCAATTTTTTTTGCTTAATTACTTAAATTTCAATAAGCATTTTAAACTGACTTTTTTGTTGTTAGTCATTAGCCTTTATATATTTTTTCTCTCATACTAACGACTATTGCAGAAATTAGTCATACTTAAAGAAACGAAAAATCTCAATTTTGGACTTACCCTGAATTTATTTCAGTGGCTCATGGTAGGAGATTCTTCGGTTGCTTACGCTCCCTCAGAATGACACTCTTATGGTCATTCTGAGCAAAGCGAAATATCTTAATTGATAATTCAAAATTAATACCAAAAAATTAATACCCAAAACCTAACACCTAATACTTGCAACTACCAAGCGAAAAAACAATAAAGTACCTGGAAAGGTATTTCATTTAAAGCTTTTGCTTGAAATATAATCTTTGCCTCATTTAATGCTCCAATATACCCAAGTAGAGATGCTTTTTCTGCTTTTTTAAAAGACCTGCAAACCTTGGAATTGCAACTTCTGCTAAAATTCTTAAAATTACTATTACAATAATCAATTCAATTAATGTAAATCCTATTTTTTTGGAATAAAATTTACGAAAAATAATATGAAATGACAAAATAGAAAATAGGGATGAGATTTAAAAATCTCATCCCATAATCAACTTCACAATTTGTTGTTGGTCCATTTTTAAACTTAAATTTTGCTTCTGAACCTGAAGGTCCATTTGATCCTCCAGAAAAAGAATAAGTTCCATTATCATAATCAGTAGCATTGTCAATTCCACCAGATTTTGCAGAGGGATAATCATAATACATTGAAACTGTTGCTCCTTCTAATGTTATCTGACCAGAATTATTATCTACTCAACCTGGAGTGAGCAAACATTTTCCATGAGCAATTGCTGCAGCAACTTTTACAGACCCTCCCAGTCCTTGTATTAATTGAAAATAGAGTGCCAGGCGAAATTTTAAATCTCAATTTCAAATAAATATCAAATTGACTTTTTCGTTTTTATATTATAATAATTCAAAAACGAAAGAAGATTTTTATGGAATTTATAAACAGAGAAAATGAACTTAAAACTCTTGAAAATGAATATAAAAAAAAAGGTTCTTCATTTGTTATCATTTATGGAAGAAGAAGAACTGGTAAAACAACTTTAATTCAAGAGTTTATAAAAACCAAACCTCACATATATTTTCTTGCAGATTTACAAAATGAAAAATTACAGATTGAGAGATTAAAAAATATTATTGCAGAAACTTTTAAAAAAGATTTTTTAAAATCTATTGAAATAAATGACTGGCAATCTGTATTTAACATTATTTTAGAAAATTTTACTGACCAGTCAAAATTAATAATTGCAATTGATGAATTTCAATATCTTGCAAAAATAAATAAAGCTAATCCTTCTATTTTTCAAAACATCTG
>CAZQKL010000010.1:0-29740 GCA_964593895.1 uncultured bacterium | reverse complement strand
ACATTTCAATGGAAGGAACTAATTTTTTTATTTTTTCAGCAAGAAGAATTTCATAAGGATTAGCACATCCTGAATGAGTTCCAATTTTATTTACTGTTTCATTGTTAATATCATTTAAAATTTCAGGTAAATGTCCAAGAATATGAGAGTAATGTCCCATCCATAGGTCAATATACTCATTTCCATCTACATCGTAAATTTTGCTACCTTCTGCTTTTTCAATAAAAATTGGATATGGAGGATAATATCTTATATTGTGACTAACTGAACAAGGAATTATTTCTTTTCCTTTTTCAAATAATTCCTTAGATTTTTTAGTTCTTTTTTTGTAAATTGAAAGATAATCATTCATCTTTTTTAAGTTTATATATGAAAGCAAAAATCTCTGCAACTACTTTATATAAATTTTCTGGGATTTCTTCGTATAAATCAAGTTTTATAAGCATTTCAACAAGTTCAGCATCTTCCGTAATTGGAATATTATTCTCTTTTGCTACTTCAATAATTCTTTTTGCAACTTCACCTTTACCTTTTGCTACTACTTTTGGAGCATTATCTATATAGCGTTTATATTTTAATGCGACTGCTTTTTTCATTATTTTAACCTATAACCTCTTTTTGACATAATTTCACAATAATATTTTATGCTTCTATCATAGGTTTTTTCTGCCTCTGGGGGGAATAAACATCCAGGAAGCTGGTTCATTTCCCTATGATATGCAATACAATCACAGCATTTCCCTTTTTTTGAACATGGTTCATATGTGCAAGCGCAAGTTTCAATTATTATCTCTCTTTTACATTTTTCCATAACCGCCTCCTTTTTTTCAATTTTGTATAAACAAGATTAAAAAGTTTGACAAGTATATTTTTTGATATTATAATTTTAAAAAATTTTTTGTGAGGTTTTCAATGATAAATATCACAAGATTATATTGTAATCAATCAACTCCAAGCGACAGTATTAGATATGGATTAGCATCATGTGTTAATGAACTACCCCCACCAAAATCTGCTTCTGAAAGACGACCAATTGTTGTTTGGAATTGCACAAGAAAATGTAATTTAAAATGTGTTCACTGTTACACTGCATCTGAATTTAAAGATTATAAGGGAGAATTAACAACTGATGAAGCAAAAGAAATGATTAAAGACCTTGGGAATTTTGGAGTTCCTGCAATACTATTTTCTGGCGGAGAACCATTATTAAGGAAAGACATTTTTGAACTTGCAGAATTTGCCCTTAAATGTGGTGTAAAGCCAACTTTATCCACAAATGGCACATTAATAACAAAAGAAGTTGCAAAAAAAATAAAACAGGTAGGATTTACATATGTTGGAATAAGTCTTGATGGAATTGGGGAAGTTAACGATAAATTTCGGGGTGTTAAAGGTGCTTTTAAAAAAGCTATGGAAGGATTTAAAAATTGTGTTGAAGTAGGTCAAAGAGTTGGTTTAAGATTAACTTTAACTAAAAGAAATTATCAGGACCTTGAAAAAATATTTGATTTTATTGAAGAAGAAAATATAGATAGAGCATGTTTCTATCATCTTGTATATTCAGGTAGAGGAAAAGATATAATTAAAGATGACTTATCAAAAGAGGAAACAAGAAAAGCTATGGATATAATTTTAAAAAGAACAAAAGATTTTTGTGAAAGAGGTTTGGATAAAGAAATATTAACAGTTGATAATCATGTAGATGGTGTTTATCTTTATTTAAAATTAAAAAAGGAAAATCCAGATAGAGCTGAACAAATATTAAAATTATTAAAGTGGAATGGTGGAGGACTGTATTCTACAGGTGTTGGAATAGGAAACATTGACTTTTTTGGGAATGTGCATCCAGACCAGTTCTGGATGGATTATACGCTTGGAAATGTAAAAGAAAGACCTTTTAGTGAAATTTGGATGGATACTTCAGACCCAATTTTAGCTGGTCTTAAAAATAGAAAACCTCTACTAAAGGGAAGATGTGCAAAATGTAAATGGATTGATGTATGCGGGGGGTCTTTTAGAGTAAGAGCATTAAGGGTTTATGGGGACCCATGGATGGAAGACCCACAATGTTATTTAACTGATGAAGAATGTGGGATTGACAATTAATTTAAATTATGGTTTATGAACAATTCAAGTTTATGTTGAGGTGGGAAAATGAAAAGAACATATCAACCAAGTAATATAAGCAGAAAAAGAACACACGGATTTAGAGCAAGAATGAAAACAAGAGGTGGAAGAAAAGTATTAAGTAGAAGAAGAGCAAAGGGTAGAAAAAGACTAACTGTATAAAGTGAAAATATTAGAAGATAATTCTTTTCCAAAATGCTTAAGAGTAAGAAAAAGGAAAGATTTTCAAAAGTTAAAAGAAAATGGAAAAAGATATTTTACAAAGAATTTTATTGTTATTATTGGTAAAAATGATGTAAATTTACCAAGAATAGGGATAATAGTCGCCAGGAAATATGGAAAGGCAGTTGAGAGAAATAGGATGAAAAGACTTATAAGAGAATTTTTTAGACAAAACAAAAAACTATTTAAAGTTGGATATGATTACCTTATAATTGTAAAAAACAATTGCGATTTAAAAAATTATTGGGAAGTAAAAGCTGAACTTGAAGACTTTTTAAAAAGGCAAAAATTTTGAAAAAAATATTGGTTTTTATAATAAAAATTTATAAATATTTTCTTTCTCCTTTTTTGGGGAGAAATTGTAGATTTTATCCAACTTGTTCAGATTATTGTATTCAAGCAATTGAAAAATATGGAATAATTAAAGGGATACTAAAATCAATTATTAGAATCATAAAGTGCCATCCTTTCCATCCTGGCGGCTACGACCCTGTTTAATTTTAAATCTATTTAGAGGAGAAAAAATGGAAAAGAGATTAATTATTGCAATAGTTATATCAATTGTTATTCTTTACTTTTACAATGAGATGTATATAAAAAAGTATGTTCCACCAAAAAAAATACCTCAAAAAACATTAGTAAAAAAGAAAGAAACAAAAATTCCTATAAAACCAGTTCCATTAAAAAAAGAAGAAATTTTGCCTTTTAAAGAAAAAACTATAAAAGTGGAAAATAATTTGTTTAAATTAGTTTTTTCAAATAGGGGTGGTGCTTTAGAAAAATGCGTATTGAAAAAATATTATAAAACAGTTGAAAAAAAAGAAAATGTTGAACTTTTTGATAGATTAAAAGGACTTGAATTTGAAAATTCCATTGTAATTAATGGACAAAAACTTACAGATATTAAATACAACATTGAAAATTATAGACCAGATATAATTGTTAAAAATGAACCAGTTAAAATAGTTTTTTACAAAGACTTAAACAACATTATTATTAAAAAAATATACAAAATTTTGCCAAATAGATACGAGGTAGAATTAAATTATCAGATAATAAACAATACAAATCAACCATTAAAAATAAAAAATAGCACATATTACTACCATTCTGCAAAATTTAAAAAAAGGAGATACGTGTTTGAAGGTCCAAGCTTTCTTGTTAATGGAGTTCTGAAAGAAGTTAAGGTTAAAACTTTAAAGAAAAAAGGTGAAGTTGAATTTAATAATAATGTAAGCTGGCTTGGTTTTAGTGAAGTTTATTTTCTTGGTGTTATTTTAAAAAGAGGTAGTTTTTTTGATTTAGGAAAAACTTATTTAAAAAATAATGATATTGTTGTGGAAGCTGTAAAAAATTACACAATTAATCCAAAGGAAAATATTAATGATAGAAATTCTATTTTTTTAGGGCCAAAAAAATATGACATTTTAAAAACTTATCATGCTGGACTTGAAAGGTCAATTGATTTTGGAATTTTCTATTTTCTTGCAAAACCTTTATTAATTGTGCTTAATTGGTTTTATAAATATGTCCATAACTATGGAATTGCAATTATACTTTTAACAATTCTTATAAAACTTCTATTTTATCCATTGACAAACAAAAGTTATGAATCAATGAAAAAAATGAAGGAAATTCAACCTCAAATTATGAAGTTAAAAGAAATGTATAAAGATGATAAGGTTAAATTAAACCAAGAAATTATGGAATTATACAGAAGACATAAAGTTAATCCATTTGGAGGATGTCTGCCAATTATTATTCAAATACCTGTATTTTTTGCTTTATACAAAACTTTACTTGTTGCTATTGAATTAAGACATGCACCTTTTATAAAATATCTTCCATTTACTCATAAATATTGGCTTGTTGATTTATCAGCAAAAGACCCTTATTATATCACACCAATTTTAATGGGAATTTCTATGTATATTCAACAAAAGATGACTCCAACTGGAGGAACTGACCCATTTCAAGAAAAAATTATGCTTTTTATGCCAATATTTTTAACATTTCTATTTTTGAATTTCCCATCAGGACTTGTAATTTATTGGCTTGCAAATAACATTCTATCAATAATTCAACAGTATTATGTTGAGAAAAAATTTAGTGGAGGGAGTGTGAGAAAATGACTGAATCTTTAATTTTTGAAGGTTCTACAGTTGAGGAAGCTTTGGAATTAGCATCAAAAAAATTAAACATTCCTAAAAATGAATTAAAGTATGAAATTATTGAACAGGGGACAAAAGGTTTTTTAGGAGTTTTTTCAAAAAAAGCTAAAATTAAAGTTGTGCCAGATTTAAAAGTAGATGAAGTGAAAGAGAAAATCACTAATTTATTAGAAAATGAACTAAAAATTGAAATTGACGAGGAATCTGAAAAGAAAAATGAAGAAAAGGAGCTTTCTCAAGATGAGGTAATTTCAAAAGTAAAAGATTTTATTAGAGAAATTTTTTCATTTATGGATATAAGTATAAACATTGAAGTAAGAAAAAAACCTGAAGTAGTTTATTTAAACATTTTTACCATGGGTGCACAAGTTCCTGTAAAAAATCTTGAAGAATTTATTGATGCTTTACAATTTTTAGTGAATAAATTATCAAATGTCAAATTAAAATCAAAACTAAGCTTCAACATTGATATAAATGAGTATATAAACAAAAAAGTTGAAAGATTGAAAAACATGGCGATTGAAATTTCAAAAAAAGTTAGAAAAGAGGGAAAAAGTTACACCTTAAAACCAATGATTGCTAAGGATAGAAGGATTATTCATCTTGCATTGAAAAATAATAAATTTGTAAAAACTGAAAGTAGAGGAAATGGAGATAAAAAAAGAATTGTTATTTCTCCAGTAAATAGTAAAAGACCTCCAAAACAACAATAGAAGGGAGGAGCTCATCCTCCCTTTTAATAATTATTCTAAAATAGCTCCTGTATTTGCTGATTTTACTCTCTGGGAATATCTATACATATAACCTTTCTTAATTTTAGGCTCTGGTTTTACCCAATTCTTTTTTCTATTTTCAAGCTCTTCAGCTGAAATCTTTAAATCAAGTTTTTTGTTTATTATATCAATTGAAATTATATCTCCATCTTTAATAAAAGCTATTGGTCCACCTTCAGCTGCTTCTGGAGATACATGTCCAATAGCAGCACCTCTTGTTCCACCAGAAAATCTTCCATCAGTAATTAATGCGACATCTTTATCAAGTCCAACTCCAGCAATTGCACTTGTTGGTGCAAGCATTTCTCTCATTCCAGGTCCACCTTTTGGTCCTTCATATCTTATCACAACAACATCCCCTTTTTTAATCTCATGTGATAAAATTGCATTTAATGCTTCTTCTTCAGAGTCAAATACTCTTGCTGGACCTTCATGTTTAAGCATACTTTCATCAACTCCAGCACTTTTAACTATTGCACCATCAGGAGCTAAAGAGCCGTATAATACTGTTAATCCTCCTGTTTTATGATATGGATTATCAAGAGGTCTTATAACATTTTCATCATAGATTTCTGCATTTTTAAAACTTTCGTATAATGATTTTCCTGTAACTGTTAAACATTCTTTATCAATAATTCCAAGAGGTTCTAATCTTTTTAAAATTCCCATAACTCCACCAGCTTTATACAAATCTTCAAGGTGATGAGGACCTGCAGGGCTCATTAAAACTATATGTGGAGTTTTTTCAGATAATTCATCAAAATATTTTAGTTCAAGATTAATCCCTACCTCATGAGCAATTGCTGGCAGGTGCAAACATGTATTTGTTGAACCTCCAAAAGCCATATCAACAATTATTGCATTTTTAAAAGCAGATAAAGTTAAAATATCTGAAGGTTTAATGTTTTTTTCTACAAGTTCCATAATTTTCATTCCAGCTAATTTCGCAAGCCTAATTCTTTCTGCATAAACAGCAGGAATTGTTCCATTACCAGGGAGTGCAATTCCAAGGACTTCGCTTAAACAATTCATAGAATTTGCAGTAAACATTCCACTACAGGAACCAGCTCCAGGGCATGCACATGTTTCCAATTCTAATAATTCACTTTCTGAAATCTCTCCTTTTGCAACTTTTCCAATTGCCTCAAATACTGTTATTAAATCAACACATTTCCCTTTATAATTTCCTGCAAGCATTGGACCACCACTTATCATAACAGTTGGGATGTTAACTCTTGCAGCTCCCATTATCATTCCAGGAATTATCTTATCGCAATTTGGAATTAAAACAAGCCCATCAAATGCATAAGCATTTGCCATAACTTCAACTGAATCAGCAATTAATTCTCTTGAACCAAGCGAATATTTCATTCCTGTATGTCCCATTGCTATTCCATCGCATATTCCAATTGTATTAAATTCAACTGGTGTTCCACCAGCAAGTCTAATTCCTGTTTTTACTGCATCCACAATTTTATCAAGATGTATGTGTCCGGGTATTGCTTCTGAATATGAATTTGCAATACCAATAATTGGTTTTGATAATTCTTCATCTGTTAAACCAATTGCTTTAAATAATGACCTATGAGGAGCTCTTTCTTTACCCTTTTTCATTAAATCTGAACGCATGTTTAACCTCCAATTTATTTATTCTTTGATTAATTTCTTTGCATAATCTTAAAGGATCATTAGCCTCCCTAATTGGCCTTCCAATAACTAAATAATCTGCTCCATTTTTAATAGCAATTTCAGGTGTTGCAATTCTTTCTTGGTCATCTTCTTTAGAAGAAGTTAATCTTATTCCTGGACAGATTATTTTCAAATTATTTTGAAATCTTTTTCTTATTGCTTCTGCTTCAAAAGGTGAGCAAACAACTCCGCAACATCTTGCCTTTAAATATATCTCTGCTTTTTTAAGGACAAATTTCTCAACTGTCAATTTATAATTTTCAGTAAGATACTGAAGAGATGACTCATTTAATGATGTTAACCATGTGACACCTAAAAATCCCTTATAATTTGTCCTTTCATACACAAATCGCTTAAATTTTTCATGTTCTTCTAAATGAACTGTGATAAAATATGGATTAAATTTTAACAAATTTTTAACCGCACCAAAAATTGTATTTGGAATATCATGAAGTTTTAAATCAAGAAAAATTTTAACATTGAATTTTGAAATTTCTTTTAAAATTTCAGGACCATAGGCACAAAATAGTTCTAAACCTATTTTAAAAATTTCAACTTCACTTTTTAACAATTTTACAAATTCAATAGCTTCTTTTTTAGATGAAACATCAAGAGGGAAAATAATTCTTTTCATAAAAATTTCATACACCAATAATTAGATTAATTCAATATTCAATTTTAGTATTGACAAAATAGAAAAAATCCTATATTATAGTTGAAGCTTGTTGCTCCCCAGTAGCTCAGTCGGTAGAGCAAGTGGCTGTTAACCACTGGGTCGCTGGTTCGAGTCCGGCCTGGGGAGCCATTTTGTTTAAAATGTCGTATCTTTATATTTTTACATTCATTTCAATTATACTTTCTCTTTTAAAAAGTCCTCAAAAAACAAAAAAGGCATTAAAAATTTCTCTGAAAAAATTTTTAAACATTCTTCCAGCTTTTTTAATCATGTTAATTCTTGTTTCAATAATTTTATATTTTATTCCAGAAAAAGTAATATCACACTATCTTGGCACTACTCATAAATATTATGCAATGGCAATTGCTTCTTTTTTCGGTTCAATAACATTTATGCCAGGTTTTATTGCATATCCATTATGTGGACTTCTTCTAAAAAAAGGAGTTCCTTATATGGTATTATCTGCCTTTTCTACAACACTTATGATGGTTGGAATTGTTACTTATCCAGTTGAAAAATCTTACTTCGGGAAAAAAGTTACAATTTTAAGGAATTTAATAAGTTTTATTATTGCGATAATTGTTGCAATTGTTACTGGAATCGCTTTTGGAGAAATTTCATTATGAAAGAACCAAAAAAGCTTCTCATTATTGGATGTTACATTGCTTTTATAATTTTATCTTATTTTTTTAATTTTTCTTGTGGAATTAAAATTGGAAAAAATTTTATCCAATTTCTACTGGATATGCTAAAAATTTTGCCTTGTGCGTTTATTCTAATTGGATTATTTGAAGTATGGGTAAAAAGGGAAACAATAGAAAAACATTTTGGAAAAGAATCTGGGATAAAAGGATATATTTTTGCTATTTTGTTAGCTTCTACTACTGTTGGCGGGCTTTATGTTGCTTTTCCTGTTGCATCTGCTCTTTATGAAAAAGGAGCTAAATTAAGTGTAATCTTTACCTATATTGGTGCTTCAGCAATATGCAGAATTCCAATGACAATTTTTGAAGCAACATTTATGGGAATAAAATTTTCACTCATAAGATTAATTATCTCAATTCCTCTTGTGATAATAAGTTCAATTCTACTTGAAAAATATGTCAAAATAAAACTTTGAGTGGAGGCGGTGGGACTCGAACCCACGTCCGGGATTACAGGAATAAAAGCTTCTACATGCTTAGCCCATGTTTTCGTTTCTCCGTTGAGCCTCCCATGGGCAGGATTCTCAACGGATAGCTCCACCTTCATACTGAACTAACGGCGTGGAGCCAACCGTTAGTTCAGCCCTGCTAATCTGTCGCCCCTTTATCTTAGCAGGGGTCAGATAAAGGGACGCGCTGCTATACTAAGCAGCGAGAGCTAATTCTTCGTTTCCATTTATTTTTTTGCTGGTGTTTTAAGAGGTTCCAGCACCTCTGCATGCAGCTTTTATTCCTGCCCAATCCCGTCGAAACCAGTCGCCCCCATTTATATTACTTTAGGAACCTTAAAATAATCTCCCTCTTTTTCAGGAGCATTTAAAAGAGCAGATTCTTTTCCATTTGCATTTTTCACAATATCATCTCTCATTGGAGTTTCAATTTCAACTGCATGAGCCATTGGCTCAATATTTTCTGTATCAACTTCATTTAATTTTTCAATATACTTTAAAATTTCACTTAACTGATTTGCAAATTTATTAACCTCTTCCTCTTTTAATTCAAGTCTTGCAAGATTTGCAACATATTTTACATCATTTTCTGTCAACATCTCAAACTCCTTTCATTAGTAAAAATAATTAAATTTTAGTAAATTGTCAATAAATTAGTTGAAAATATTTTCACTTGTTGGTATAATTTTTATGGTGAAATTAATTGTAAATTCAGACGAATTAAAATGGATATATGAGAGATTGTGCGCTGAAATTGTAGAAAAAAATAAAGGGCTTGAAAATACTGCTCTTGTGGGTATAAGAACTCGTGGAGTTTACATTGCTGATAGATTAAAAAAAATATTTAATGAAAAGTTCAAGGTAAATGTGCCAAGAGGAATTCTTGATATTACACTTTATAGAGATGATTTATCCATTAGCACTCATTATCCTGAAGTTAAAAGCACAGAAATTAACTTCCCTATTGATAATAAAAACATTATTCTTGTTGATGATGTAATCTATACTGGCAGAACAGTTAGAGCTGCAATAGATGCAATAATGGATATAGGAAGGCCAAAATCAATACAACTTTGCGTTTTAGTTGATAGAGGTCATAGAGAATTACCAATCCAGCCTGACTTTGTTGGTAAAAAAATTCAAACTTCAAAAAAAGAAAGAATTCATGTTAAAGTTAAAGAATATGATGGTTCAGATGAAATATATATAAGCCAAAATACTAAACTATGATGTTTAATAAAAAAGATTTGGTAAGTATTAGGGAATTAAAAGAAGATGAAATTTATCATATTATTGAACAGGCAAAATCTTTTAAAGAAATTAATCAAAGACCTATAAAAAAAGTTCCAACATTAAGAGGAAAAACAATAGTCACATGTTTTTATGAACCAAGCACGAGAACAAGATTGTCTTTTGAAATAGCAGCTAAAAGACTAAGTGCAGATACTTTAAATTTTTCCTCTGCAACAAGCAGTGTGAAAAAAGGTGAAACATTTCTTGACACTTTAAAAAATATTGAAGCATTAAAAACCGATATTGTAATAATAAGGCATCCAGTAAGTGGTGCAGTAAAATTTGCATCAAAATTTTTATCTTGTTCAGTGATAAATGCTGGCGATGGGATTAATGAACATCCAACTCAAGCGTTATTAGATGCTTTTACAATAATTGAACATAAGGGAAAAATAGAAAATTTAAATGTAATAATAATTGGTGATATTCTTCATAGTAGAGTTGCTCGTTCTAATATTTATCTTTTAACAAAACTTGGAGCAAATGTAAAAGTCTTTGGACCACCAATGATGATACCAAAAGATATTGTTAAATTAAATGTAAAGCCAATAGTTTCTTTTAATATTTTCAAAAAAGAATTGGAAAAAGCTGATGTTGTCATGATGTTAAGAATACAACTTGAAAGACAGAAAAAGAGAATATTTCCATCAATTAGAGAATATGCAAAATTTTTTGGTTTTTCATACAAATATCTAAAATATCTAAATGATGATGCAATAATAATGCATCCAGGTCCCATGAATAGAGGAGTGGAAATAGATTCAAAAGTTGCAGATTCAAATAAAAGTGTTATTTTAGAACAAGTTGAAAATGGAATTGCAATTAGAATGGCAATTCTATTTTTATTAACAGCTTCAAGAGGATTAACAGATGATAATTCTTAAAAATCTTGAAATTATTAATCCTAAAAAAGATTTCAATGGAATATTTGACATTGTTATAAAAAAAGGCAAAATTATTGATATTTTTCCATCTAATCAATTTAAACCTGAATATAAAGATTTTAAAATTTTAGATTTAAAAGGAAAAGTTGCATGCCCATCATTTGTTGATATTCATTCCCATTTAAGAGACCCAGGATTTGAATATAAAGAAGATATAATTAGTGGAAGTGAATCTGCAAAAAAGGGTGGATTCACTGATATATGTTGTATGCCAAATACAAATCCAGTTATTGATAATGAAGAAGTGGTAAAATATATTTATGAAAAAGCAAAACAAACTAAAATAAACATATATCCAATTGCTTCAATATCAAAATCTCAAAATGGGGAAAATTTAACAGAATTTGGACATCTTATTGAAGCAGGAGTAAAAGCATTTTCAGAAGATGGGAAAGATATTCAAGATTCATATCTATTTAAAATTGCCTGCGAATATTCAAAATTTTTTAATGTTCCACTATTATGTCATTGTGAGGATAATAATTTATCGTATGGTTTCATGAGGGAGGGAGAATATTCCACAAAAGCTGGTATAATGGGTACTCCTTCAATTTCAGAAGAAATTAATGTTTTTAGAAATTTAAAAATTGCTGAATATACTGAAGCAAAAATCCATATATGTCATATTAGTTCATATGGAACACTTGAAATTATTAATTTTTTTAAAAATAAAGGATTGAATATAACCTGTGAAGTAACTCCTCATCATCTTACATTAACTGATAAAGATGTTTATGAAAGTGAATACAATACAAATTTTAAAGTTAATCCTCCACTTGGAACTGAAAAAGATAAAAATGAATTAATTAAGGGATTAAATAATGACCTCATTGATTGCATTGCAACAGATCATGCACCTCATTCTGAAGATGAAAAATTAGTTGAATTTGAATTTGCACCCTATGGAATGATTGGTTTTGAAACAGCTTTTACTGTTTGTTATCAACTTGTTTTAGAAAACAAGTTAACTTTAAAAAAACTTATTTCAAAACTAACAGTTGAACCAGCAAAAATTTTAAATATAAAGAAAGATGAAATTGAAATTGGAGCAAAGGCGGATATCACAATTTTAGATTTAAATCTTGAAAAAATTTATACAAAAGAAGAAATAAAATCAAAAAGTAAAAACTCTCCATTTATTGGGAAAAAATATAAAGGCTGGCCTGTAATGACTATTTCAAAAGGAGAAATAGTTTTCAGCTCAATCTAAATTGATATGAAAAATACAATGGAATATTTTTATCTTTCACATATTCTCTCACAGGTGGAGAAGCTTGATATGTAACAGTTTCTTCCCTTTGTTTTTCAATTTCATCAAGAATGGAGATTAGAATTTCTCTTAAAGGTTCATCTACTCTGTTTATTAACTTAAAAATCTTTGTGCTAAAAGGCATGTTTTTAATTTATGATAAAAAAATTTTTTTGTCAAATAAAATAAAAAAGCGGGGATAAACCCCGCTTTTTAAAATCATTAAATTAAATTTAAATTATTACCAAGCCCATTTAAAATTAAATGTTGATGTAACCATTGTATCATCAGCACCTTTTAATCCGAATTGTAATCTATTGAGGTCTTTTACTCCATCTCCTGGGTCAAAAACATTTGTTACATTTTCAATTGAGAAGTGTTTATTAAGAGCAAGTTTTAATTTTAGTGCAACTCCCCAGCCCATTTCTTCATCAATTGAAGCACCGAAGAAATCTTCTAATGCACCTGTATTTTCATATTCACAGTAGAAACCTTGTAATTGATATGTCAATCCTTTGTAAACAACATCACTTAAATCACCTTTGAATCCAAGACCAATCCACCAAATTCCTGGTTGAAATGATTTACCAGCACCACCAATTTCACCATATCCAAGAGGTATTTTCTTTGTTATACCAAGTAATACTGGGTTAAATGTATAAAGAACTGTTCCTGTATGTAAGTTTGTATCTGTAAAGGAATCACCATAACCTAAACCAAAAGTTGGTGTAAATTTTTGAATTTCTGTAATTCCTTGGAAGTTATGAATATCATCATCATCTGCATCATCATCACCTTGAATGTACCATCCACCAATGTATGGTTTAAATGCTTTGTTTACATCAAATTCAAATGAAAGGTATCCAGCCCATGCATCTATATTAGCATCTTCATCAGTTTTGTAAACTGCTCCATTTTTATATTCTGTATAACCATCCTGAGTTCCTGTTACATATACAATTTCAAATCTTGGAACAACAATTCCAAGTTTTCCAAAAAGTTCCAATCCAAAATAGTAGCTTTGAGCTCTTGCAATTTGATTATCTTGAGCTGCAAAAAATGGAGCAACTGTTAATTTTCCTAATGATGTACCAAATGTGTAGTATAATTTAGCTGTATAAGCAATTAAATCATCTTGATGACCTGAAAAGTGTGCTCCTGGTCTAATGTGTCTTCCAGATGTATAGCCATCATTTCTTATAAAAAGAGCCATAATTTCATATTTCCAGTTTTTGCCTGCACCTTTAAATCCAAAAAATGGATGGTCATCAGTATAAACTAAACCACCTGTTTTAACATCAAGTGTTCTATTATGCCAACCCATTTCCAATGTAAAATACTTATTAAACATGTATTCAAAATCTAATTTTTCAAGACCAAATTCATTTGAACCATGACCTTTGTTGTCATTAAAATCTCTATCAATGTTTGTCTTTGTAGCATTAACATCATCTTCTAAAATGAACATACCTTTCCATTTGTTACCAAGAATTAACCATCCCATCCTGAACTGGTTTCTAATGTTAAA
The DNA here is from genome assembly GCA_964593895.1 of uncultured bacterium. GTDB lineage: Bacteria > DYJV01 > DYJV01 > DYJV01 > JALVYZ01 > CAZQKL01. The sequence goes on along the minus strand of CAZQKL010000010.1, from coordinate 15,915 downwards.
TTGACCCTCATGTCCATCTTCTCTTCCAATCCAGTCAGCAACTTCACCATCATTGTAAAAATCAGCATTGTAAATAAATGTTGGTTGAAATTCTTCTGAACCAAATAATTTAATGTCTACATCGTTAGATTTTGCACTTACATAACCCATTCCAGCATTTAAGCTAAATGGAATTGCCAATACAAAAACTAGTGCTAACAAATAAATCCACTTTTTCATCTTTCATTCCCTCCTTTTTAATTTTTTTTAATTTTTTGGAAAATTTATAAAATTTTTTTAAATTTTTCTCACCTCCTCTCATTTTCATTAAACCTCTTTTCATTTTTCAATTAATTTTTTTTAATATTAGCAGACTAATATTTATTTGTCAACATTTTTTTTTAATAAAACAATGTTATCACTTTTACCTAAAAATCTCTCTTTTTCACTGTATATACAACCACAATATTGTTGTCTGTAAAGATTTAATTCTTTTGATTTTTCAATTCCATAACTCCAACCTTCTCTAAAATCGTGATAATAAAATTTTATTCTATATTTTTTTTCCAAATTTTCGCAAATTTCTTTTATTAGTTCATGCTTCTGGTGTTTACTGTATAGTAAAGTAGTTGAAAAATAATCAAATCCACTTTTTTTTGCCAATTTTGCTGTTGCTTCAAGCCTTGAATTATAACAGTAAAAACATCTTTTTTCTTCCCGAAAAACTACATTTTGAATAAAATTTATAAGCTCATATTTTTCCCTTACAATCAAATTTATGCTTTTTAAATTTGTATAATATTTTAAAGTTTCAAGTCTTTTCAAAAACTCTGTATAAGGATGAATATGGTTATAAAAATATGAATGAACCTCAAAACCTTTTTCTTTTAAAACCTTCAATGGATAAATTAAACAATTTGCACAACAAGTATGAACAAGTATTCTCATCTTACCCTACAAGATAAGTTCCAGTGCCAACAGCAATTAATTCATTTTCATTATTTCTTAACTCCATTCTATTTACCGCAACTTTATTTCCAGTCCTTAAAATGTTACCTGTTGCAATAAAAAATTTACCTTTTCCTGGCCTTAAATAGTCAACTCTTAAATCTATTGTGCTTATTTTCGTCAATTTTTCCATTAAATTCTGCCAACCATTTTCAATATTATGCTTTTTTAAAACTCCAATAAAAGCAATAAGCCCACCAATAGTATCAAGAACTGACGAAATTACTCCACCATGAAGAATTTTATAATAATAATTTCCAATTAGGTTTTCATTCATATTAAATTTAATCATTGGTTTATCAACATCGTCAATTATTATTTCAAAGCCCAATAAATCATTGAAAGGCATCTTTTTTGGGGAAAAAACATCTTTTGCTATTTGAATTATCTGATTTTTGTCCATGATTTTATTTTTAAATTAAAAAAAAATTGTTGTCAATCTTAAAATTTCCTGATATAATAAAACTATGAAAATCATTTGTCCTTTTTGCAAAAAAAATATAGAAACAGAATCTTCAACAATTAAATGTGAATCTTGTTCAAATATATTTCCAAATTTCAACAAAGAATATTCTGAAGATTTTTTTGCTGATTTTATTGATGACTACTTTGAGTATATTCCTAAAATATTTCCTTATACTGTTGGATTAAAAATGAGGGAGTATTTTGAAAATGACTTAAAGAGAATTTTTCATGCGATTAATGTAGCAAATTTTGCAAGGCATATTGCTATAAAAGAAAAAGCAGATTTAAATATTGTTGTTCCATGCGGATATTTACATGATATTGGAATAAAAAATGCTGAAAAAAAATATAACAGCTCTGCTCCAAAATATCAGGAAATTGAAGGACCACCTGTTGCAAAAAATATACTTAATAGTATGAATTGTTCAAAAAACTTAATTGAAGAGGTCTGCGATATAATAGCTCATCACCATTCGCCAAAAGATGAGGAAACAAAAAATTTTAAATGTCTATATGATGCAGATTTAATTGTAAACTGGATTGATGGGATAAAAGAGAGAAATGTAAAAAAAGAAAATGTAGAAAAAATTCTTCATCTTTTTTATACAGAAACAGGCAAAGATTTACTTTTAACTATTTCTTCCAATGTATAATAGAAAACTTGCCCCATATTCTGCTAAAAGCACACTCTCTAAAGGAAGATTTTATCCTGAAAAAATGAAAGATTTGCGATTTGAATTTGAAAGGGATAGGGATAGAATTATACATTCAAAAGCATTCAGAAAACTTGAATATAAAACTCAAGTATTTATAATCCACGCTGGAGATTCTTATAGAACAAGATTAACTCATTCGCTTGAAGTTGCTCAAATTTCAAGAGGAATAGCAAGAAGACTTAATTTAAATGAGGACCTTGCAGAAGCTATAGCTTTAGCCCATGACGTTGGACATACTCCTTTTGGACACAATGGAGAATTTAAACTAAATGAATTAATGAAAAATTATGGTGGTTTTGAGCATAATCTTCAGAGTTTTAGAATTTTGAATGAACTTGAAAAAAGATACCCGGAGTTTAATGGATTGAATTTAACATTTGAAACTCTTGAAGGATTAATAAAACATTCTTCAAGATATGATAATCCAAAACCGATGGGAATGGATTTAAGTTATTTTGAACTTGATAAAAATTCAACACTTGAAGCACAAATAATTGATATAGCTGATGAAATTGCCTACAACAATCATGATATAGATGATGGATTAGAATCAGGTTTAATTACTTTTTCTGAAATTTATGAAAATGTTACATTGTGGAGAGAAGTAGTTGAAGAAGTTAAAAAGTTTTACAAAAAAATTGAAGGTAAAATTTTAATTTTGAGAAGCATTAGCTTTTTAATATCAAAACTTATTGATGATGTTGTTAATACAACCCTTGAAAATATTAAAAAAAATTCAATAAAAACCCTTGAAGATGTAAGAAATTGTAAAATTAAAATAGTTTCTTATAGTGATGAGATGAAAACAAAGGTTAAAGAATTGAAAGATTTTTTATACAATTTTCTCTATACCCATCATGAAGTAGTAAAAATGAAAATTAAAGCAGAAAAAGTCATTGAAACTCTTTTTTATGCAATTAAACAACATCCAAAATTATTACCATTAGAATATTATAAAAACATTGAAAAATATGGTTTAGAAAGAGTAATTGCTGATTTTATTGCAGATATGACAGATAATTCAGCCTTAAAATTGTATGAAAAAATAGTTTGATTTGGTATTTCTTTTGCTTAAAATATTAAAAATTTTCTTTTCGGGGGAGTAAAGTGAAAAAACAATTAATAAAATTTAAGGTTAATGGAGATGAATATGAAATAGCAGTATATCCCTGGAAAACCTTAAATGAAGTTTTAAGAAAAGATTTAAATCTTACTGGCACAAAGTTAGGATGTGGAACTGGAGATTGTGGTGCTTGCACAGTAATTATTGATGGAAGAACAGTCAATTCATGTTTAACATTGGCAGTGGAAGTTGATGGAAAAGAAATAACAACAATTGAAGGGCTTGCAGAAAGTGAAGAAAAGCTTCATCCTATACAGGAAGCTTTTATTGAAAAAGGAGCAGTTCAGTGTGGTTTCTGCACTCCTGGAATGATTATGAGTGCAAAATTTCTACTTGATAATAATCCTAATCCAACAAAAGAGGAGATAAAAAAAGCACTTGATGGGAACTTATGTAGATGCACAGGATATATAAAAATAATTGATGCTATAAAAACTGCTTCAGAAAAAATGAAAGGAGGCAAGTAGTGGGACTTCCAAAATTTAAATATCTTGCTCCAAAAACATTAAAAGAAGCTTGTGAAATGCTTGAAAAATATGGAGAAAAAGCCAAAGTAAAAGCTGGAGGGACAGATTTATTGATAAAAATGTCCAATAGGGTGATTACTCCAGAATATATAATTGGGCTAAAAAATATAAAAGAACTTGATTATATTGAATTTGATGAAAAGGATGGTTTGAGAATTGGTGCATGCACTGTTTTATTTGATGTATTGAGAAATCCAATTATTAAAGAAAAGTATCCTGCTGTTGCTTATGCTGCAAGTGTAACCGCAACAAATCAAGTTAGAAACATGGCAACTCTTATTGGAAACTTATGTAATGCAGCTCCAAGCGCAGATAATGCACCAACTTTACTTGCTTTAGGTGCAAAAATTGTTCTTTACAGTTTAAATGGTGAAAGAGTAATTCCACTTGAAGAATTTTTCAAAGGCCCTGGACTTACTGCATTAAAACCAAATGAAATAGTTAAAGAAGTAATAGTTCCAGTGCCAAAAGAGAATTCAGGTATGGCGTTTTTAAAAGCTTCACAGAGAGGAAAAGTTGATATTGCTGCTGTTAATGTTGGTGTTTATTTAACTTTAAATAACGGAAAAATAGATGATGTGAATATATTTTTAGGTGCTGTTGCACCAATTCCAGTTAGAGCTAAACATGCTGAAGAGGAATTGAAAGGCAAAGAACCTACTGATGAAGTTTTGTATAGTGCTGGAAAAAAGGCAACCTTGGATGCAAGTCCAATTACAGATATGAGAGCAACGAGAGAATATAGACTTGTGTTAGTTGAAGTTCTAACAAGAAGAGCTGTGAAAAAAGCAATAGACTTTATTCAATGATAAGAGAAATAATTACGCCAACAAACGAATATTATACTTTAAAAATTCCAAAAGAGTATATTAATAAAAAAATTGAAATTATATTAAAACCATATGACAAAAAGAATTTATTTGGAGCATTAGAGAAATTTGCAAATCCAAAATTAATTAAAAAAGAAAAAAAGATTGCTTGGGAAAAAGTTATTGAAGAAAAAAATAAAAAGCAATGATTTATGTTGATGCAAATGTAATTCTTAGATATTTGTTAAATGATGATAAAGAACTTTCTGAAAAATCTAAAGAAATTATTGAGGGAGAAGAAATTTTTATAAAAAATGAGGTGTTTGCAGAAATAGTGTATGTGGTAAATAAAACTTATAATGTTCCAAAAAAATTATTGAAAGATATATTGATTGAATTTTTGAATTTTGAAAACATTATAATGGAATCAAAAAAAATAATCGTAAAAGCTTTAATAATTTTTGCTGAAAAAAATTTAGATTTTATAGATAGTCTTTTATGTGCTTTTTCAATTGAAACAAATAATAAGGTTATTACTTTTGATAAAAAATTAATAAAATGTTTAAAAGGAGGCAAAATATGACTAATTTCTCTGTTATTGGGAAAAGTATTCCAAGACCAGATGGAAAGGCAAAAGTCACAGGTCAAGCACAATTTACTGATGATATAAAATTTCCTGGAATGCTTTATGGAAAAATTTTAAGAAGTCCAGTTCCTCATGCGAGGATTGTTCATATAGATACTTCAAAAGCCAAAAAATTACCTGGAGTTAAAGCGGTAATAACAGGAGAGGACACTCCAAAAATAAATTTTGGAAACTGGAGACTTGTTCCAGAATCAATGGATGAATATCCTCTTGCAATTGATAAAGTAAGATTTGTTGGTGATGAAGTGGCAGCTGTTTGTGCAATTGATGAGGATATAGCTGAAGAAGCTTTAAGTTTAATTGAAGTTGAATATGAAGAATTGCCAGCAGTATTTGATGTTGATGAAGCTATGTCTGAAGGAGCTCCTATTATTCATGAAAATGTAAAAAATAACATCAGCCTTTCACGAACAATTGATTATGGAGATGTAGATAAAGCTTTTGAGGAAGCAGATTATATTAGAGAAGACTGGTTTACTGTGCATGCGGTAAGTCATGCATATATGGAACCATGCTCATGTATTGCAAAAACAGACCTTGATGGTAGAATTACAATATGGACTTCAACTCAAACCCCTTACTTTGTTCAATGCTTGCTTGCAAGAACACTTGGAATGAGAGAAAATGATATTAGAGTAATTAAGCCATTTGTTGGAGGTGGATTTGGTGGAAAAATGGAATTGAGAAAATGGGAATTCTGTGCTGCATTTTTATCAAAACTTACTGGAAAGCCAGTTAAATTTACTCTTTCCCGTCAGGAAGAATTAATGGCAGGTCGTAGAAGACATGGTATGAAGCTTTATTCAAAAGTTGCATTTAAAAAGGATGGAACTATTCTTGGAAAAGAATTCAAAGCGTATCTTGATGGTGGAGCTTACAACAGCATGGGTCCAACAGCAGCATTTTTATGCGGTAACTTTGGTGGATTTTTATACAGATATCCAAGCTACCGTTATCATGGTTATCATGTTTACACAAACAAACCTCCAGCAGGTGCAATGAGAGGTTTTGGTGCACCACAATCTCTATTTGTTACTGAAGTGCAAATGAACATGGCAGCTGAAGACCTTGGAATTGACCCAATTGATTTAAGGTTAAAAAATGCAATGGAAGCTGGTTATGAAATCCCAGGTGTTGCAAAAATTCACAGTTGTGGATTTAAAGAATCATTGAAAAAAGTAAGAGAGTTGACAAATTGGGATGAAAAAAGGAAAAAATATAAAGAAGAAAAAAATGGAAAGGGCATTGGAATTGGCTGTTACAGTTTTATTTCAGGAGGTGCATTTAACTGGTTTAATACTCAATATCCTTATACTGCAGTAGAAGTAAGAGTTTTTGATGATGGAACTGCTCATCTATTAACAATGGCTTCTGATATTGGGCAAGGTTGCGATTTAGTTTTAAGGCAGATTTTAGCTGAAGAGCTTGGAATAAAAGTTGAAGATATTAGATTAACTGCAGCAGATACAGCGGTTACCCCTCAGGCTGACCTTGGAACATGGGGAAGCCGTGTGACATTTATGGCAGGAAATGCTATTATAAATGCTGCAAGAAAAATCAAAGAGGAATTATTCAAAGTTGTTTCTTTAAAATTCAATGCAAATGTTATTCATGATATGGAATGCAAAAATGGAAGAGTTTATTTAAAAAATAGACCTGATAGAGGAATCTCATTTGCAGAAGCGGTAAGACTTGCTCAAAAATACAATAGAGGTGAACCATTAAGGGCTTATGGCTCTTATGTGCCAAGAGGACATGGGCTTGTTTCCCCTGCTTTCAGTTTTGGTGCTCAAGTGATAGAGCTTGAAGTTGATAAAGAAACAGGAATAATTGAAGTTAAAAAAGCGACAACTGTTCATGATTGCGGAACTGAAATAAATCCAATGGCTGTTGAAGGTCAACTTGAAGGTTCAATACAGATGGGACTTGGATACGCAACTTGTGAGCAATTTTATATGAAAGAGGGAAAAACTTTAAATACAAATTTTCTTGATTATAAAGTTCCAACTGCTTTAGATATGCCTGAAAGCGAATCACATACAACTGACACTTACGACCCTTATGGACCTTATGGAGCAAAAGAAGCAGGAGAAGGTCTTGTCTCTCCAACTGCTCCAGCAATTGAAGATGCTGTTTATATTGCTACAGGGGTAAGAATAAAAGATTTACCAATAACACCAGAAAAAATTTTAAAGGGATTAGGAAAAATTAAAAATGAATAATAAAAAGAAAATCCCACCCTGCATGAAAGGTAAACCTATTTGTAGAGGATGTGCAGGGTGGGAAGCTATGGTTAAAGCACAAAGAGAAAAAATTGGCTTATGGGGGAAATTACCAATTCATTGCGCTGTTGTAAATCTAACAGTTTATCCAGAAGATTAAAATTCTTTTAATATTAGCTCTTCTAATGACTTTCTTTTTCCAGATAAATTTTTTATTTTATCTTTATCTGGGTAACCAAAAGCAATAAATCCCATAAGTTCAAAATTTTTATCAAGTTCAAGAATTTTACGCACTTCATCTTTGGCTTTTAAAATTTCGCCAAGCCAAACTCCACCAAGTCCTAATGAGTGAATTTCAAGAAGCATATTTTGAAAACATGCTCCAATACCCATTATATCCTTTTCTCTATGGTAAATTGTAGATGAATCAAGAAAAACCCCAATTAAAACTGGAGCGGTAATGAAAATTCTTTTATAATGAGATAAATTTCCTATTTTTTCTTTGTATTCTTGATTTGTAATAATTACAAATTTCCAAGGTTGATTGTTTAATCCAGAAGGAGCCCATCTACCTGCTTCCAAAATTCTATAAATTGTTTCTTTATCAACTGGTTTATTTTCAAAAAATCTTATACTTCTTCTTGATTTTATTAAATCAAGTATATCCATCCCAACCCTCCGCATCTTAACTTGATATTATGATACATAAATGTTATACAAAAATCAATTAAAATGAGTGAATTTATCTTTAAATCCGCAACTTTAATGGGTTTTGCGACAACTCTTAGTCGTATCTTTGGCTTTATTCGTGATATGGTAATTGCAAATTTTTTAGGAGCTGGGTTTAAAGCTGATGCATTTTTTGTTGCTTTTAGAATTCCAAATTTATTGAGAAGGCTCTTTGGGGAGGGTTCGCTTACAGCTTCTTTTATACCAGTTTTTACAAAATATAAAATAGAAAAAGGGGAAGAAGAAGCAAATAGGATTGCTTCAATCTCTTTTACAATGCTAATTATTATTTTATTGATAATTACGTCTTTAGGAGTTATTTTTTCTCCACAAATAATTAAAATTTTAGCTCCTGGTTTTAAAAAATTTCCAGAAAAATTTCTCCTTTCTGTTAAATTAAATAGAATTATGTTTCCTTATATTTTTTTTATAAGCCTTGTTGCTCTATGTATGGGAATTTTGAATTCATTGAAACATTTTTTTGCTCCATCAATTGCACCAGTATTTTTAAATATTTCAATGATTATATCCTGTATAATTGCTTATTTTTTAAAAAAAAAGATTGTTATTTTTCTTGCCTATGGAGTAGTTTGGGGTGGGATTTTACAGTTAATTCTACAGTTAATTTATCTAAAAAAATTTAAAGTAAAAATTAAACCTGATTTTTCATTTTTCCATCCTGCGATAAAAGAGATAATTAAACTTATGGGACCATCAGTTCTTGGTCTTGCGGTTACTCAAATTCAAATTTTCTTCAATACTCTTTTAGCATCATTTCTTGAAACTGGTAGCATTTCTTATCTTTACTATGCAGACAGACTCATTCAGTTTCCTTTAGGGGTTTTTGCAGTTTCAATTGGAAATGCGGTTTTACCATTAATTTCTGAACATAGAACAAAAAAGGAAATTTCAAAAATTCAAGAAAGCTATCTTTTCTCAATAAAACTAATACTTTTTATTTCAATTCCAGCCTGTATTGGACTTATAACTTGTGGTAAATTAATTATTTCTGTTTTATTTCAGAGAGGTGAATTTACTCATCAAACTGTTTTGGCTGTTTATTATGCACTTTTATCATATTCTCTTGGATTGTTTGCTTATTCTGGGATAAGAGTTTTAACTCCTGTTTTTTACGCTTATGAAGATACAAAAACTCCTGTGAAAATTGCTTTTATATCACTTTGTATAAATGTGGGAGCAAGTTTAATTCTTATGAAATTTTTTTCATATGTTGGACTTGCTCTTGCAACTTTTATATCTTCAAGTTTTAATTTTTTTTCACTTTGTTTTAAAATTAGAAAGCATATTTCAGTTGATTATTCAATAATTTTAAAATATGTTTTAAAAATTTTAATAGCTTCAGCAGTGATGGGAATATTTTTGAGTTTTGTTAATAATTATTTTGATTATGAAAATTTTAAATTTTTCATAAAAGCATTTTATCTTTTAATCATAGTTTTTTTAGGTGTTGCGATTTATCTAATTTTGTGCAAGTTTTTTAAAATTGAGGAGGTTAAACTAATTTTAAAAAGATGAAAATATTAATTATTTTGCCTAATTGGATAGGTGATGTTGTAATGAGCCTTCCTTGTGTTGAAAAAATAAGAGAATTTTTTCCTACTGCAAAAATTTACTGTTTAATAAGAAAAGATATTTCTCAATTAATTGAGGAAAATTTAAAAAAATTAGAAATTGCAAAAATTGAATATGGGGAAAAAAGTTTAAGAAGTTCCATAGAAATAATTAAAGTTTTAAGAAAATTAAATTTTTCAAAAGCTTTTGTGCTACCTCGCTCCTTTAGAATGTTTTTCATATCAGTATTTTCAAATATTAAAAAAATTTATGGATTTGGAAATGATTTTTTAAGAAAAATTTTTTTTAAAGGTGTTGTAAAAAGGGATAAACATATTTTAACTATTCATAGAACATATTACTATCTTCAGGTTTTAAAATTAATTAAAGATTTTAATGAGTTCAATCCACCTCAAATTTATATTCCAGAAAAGTATAAAAAATGGGCGGATGATTTATTAAATTACCTTAAAATTAAAAATAAAATATTAATTGGTATAAATCCAGGTAGCACCTATGGTGAAGCAAAATGCTGGAAAGTGGAAAAATTTATCTATTTAATAGAAAAATTAAAAAGAGAAATTCCCTGTGAAATTCTTTTATTTGGCGGTAAAGATAACGTTGAAAAATGTGAGATAATAAGAAAAAAAACTAAAAAGGTTTATAATTTTGCAGGAAAATTAACTTTAATGGAAACTGCAAGTTTAATTGAAAAATTACATCTCTTTATAACAAATGATACTGGTCCAATGCATATTGCAGATGCTCTTGGTAAAAAAATTGTGGCAATCTTTGGACCAACAGATGTAAATGAAACATATCCATTTAGAAAAAATGGAATAATTCTATACAAAAATTTACCATGTTCTCCATGTAAAAAAAGAGTTTGTCCTTATGGACATAACAGGTGCATGGAGGAAATAGAGGTTAGTGAAGTTTTTAATGCTGTAAAAAAACTAATTGACACAAAAATAAAATAAAAGTAAAATATTATCATGCAAAAAATTATTTGTATTGCAAATCAGAAAGGGGGAGTTGGAAAAACAACGACCGCTGTAAATCTTTCAGCTGGACTTGGAATAAAAAATAGAAAAACCTTATTAATTGACCTTGACCCTCAAGGTAATGCAACAAGTGGAGTTGGAGTAGAAAATATTAAAGAGAAAACCATCTATGAAGTTTTAATTGGGAAAATAGATATTCATGATGCAATTATTAAAACTGAATTTAAAAACCTTTATGTTATACCTTCAAATGAAAATCTTGTTGGAGTTGAAGTGGAACTTGTAAATGATGAAAACAGACATTTTTATTTAAAAAAAGCTTTAGAAAAATTAAATGAAAAATTTGATTACATAATTATTGACTGCGGACCATCTTTAGGAATATTAACAATAAATGGATTGTGTGCAGCAGATTCACTGTTAATTCCATTACAATGTGAATATTATGCACTTGAAGGATTAAGTAAACTTTTAAAAACATATAAGCTTGTTAAAAGATATTACAATAAAAATCTTGAACTTGAAGGAATTTTATTAACAATGTATGACAAAAGGACCAAACTTTCATTTTTAGTTTATAAAGAAGTAAAATCAATATTTCCAACAAAACTTTTTACTACAATAATTCCAAGAAATATTAAATTAACTGAAGCTCCAAGCTTTGGAAAACCTGTAATTATATACGACCCATCAAGTAAAGGTTCAATTGCATATTTAAATCTTGCAAAAGAATTAATTAAAAGGAGCAAAAATTGACAAAAAAGAGGCTTGGAAAAGGATTAAGTGCTTTAATTGAAGTAGATGAATTTTCTGAAACAGTTAAATTTGTCAATATTAATGAAATTGAAGTTGATGAAAACCAGCCAAGAAAATTTTTTGATGAAGAAAAACTTATAAAACTTGCTGATTCAATAAAAAAAGTAGGACTTTTAAATCCAATAATTGTAAAAAAGGAAAATGGGAAATATAAGATAATTTCAGGAGAAAGAAGATTTAGAGCTGCAAAAATAGCAAAATTGGAAGAAGTTCCAGTAATAATTAAAGATGATGCTGATGAAAAATTAGCCTTTGAAATTTCAATAATTGAAAATCTCCATAGAGAAGATTTAAATCCTATAGAAGAAGCTGAAAGTTTCAAAAAGTTAATTGAAGAATTTAACTATACTCATTCTCAGGTTGGGCAATTAATTGGAAAAGACAGAACCTATGTGACAAATACTTTGAGACTACTTAAACTTACAGATTTTGTAAAAGATTGTCTTATAAAAAATCTCATAACTTCTGGGCATGCTAAAGTTCTTGTAAATCTTGATGAAGAAACTCAAAATAATGTGTGCAAAGTAATAATTGAAAAAAATTTATCAGTTAGAGAAACAGAAAGACTTGTTGCTTCATTAAAATACAAACCTGAAAAAAGGGAAAATGTAAAAAAAGTATTAATTTTTGAGGAATTCAAAGATTATTTTGAAAATGTTTCTAAAAAATTAAATACAAAAATTGATATAGAAGTTGGGAAAAAAGAAAAAGGAAAATTAATCATTCATTTCAAAAATAAAGAGGAATTAAAAAAAATTTTTGAGGAGCTACTATGATTTTAAAAGGTAAAGAAATACTTCTTGGAGTTACAGGAGGAATAGCAGCATATAAAGCGGTTCTTCTTTTAAGAAAATTAACAAAAGCAGGTGCAAATGTTAATGTAATTATGACTGAAAATGCAAAACAGTTTGTAGGACCATTAACTTTTCAAACTTTAAGTGGTAATCCTGTAACAAGCGACCTTTTTACACTTTTTAAATCAAAAGAAATTGGTCATGTTGCCCTTGCAGATAGAGCAGACCTTCTTGTAATTGCTCCAGCAACAGCAAATATTATAGGAAAAATTGCAAATGGAATTGGCGATGATTTTCTCTCAACAATGGTAATGGCAACAAGAGTTCCTGTTTTATTTGCTCCATCTATGAATGTGAACATGTTCAATTCACCAATTGTACAGGAAAATATAAAAAAATTAAAACAGCATGGATATTATTTTATTGACCCTGAAGAGGGAGAACTTGCATGTAAAGCTGAAGGCAAAGGAAAACTTGCTGATATAGATAATATTCTTGAAGAAATATGTATTTTACTTTCTCCAAAAGATTTTAAAGGGAAAAAAATACTTGTAACAGCAGGACCAACAATTGAAGATATTGACCCTGTGAGATATATTTCAAATAACTCAAGTGGAAAAATGGGATATGCAATTGCTAAAACAGCAATTAGAAGAGGAGCAGAAGTTTTACTTATTTCAGGTCCAACCTCATTAAAACCTCCCTATAAAGCAAGATTTATCTCTGTTAGAAGTGCTCAACAGATGTATGAGGCAATAATGGATAATTTTTCTCAATTTGATATAATAATTAAATGTGCTGCAGTAGCAGATTACAGACCAGAAAAAAAAGCTTTAGAAAAAATTAAAAAGTCAGAAAAAGAGATAACTTTGAAGCTTGTTAAAAATCCAGATATTTTGAAGGAGATTGGTAAACAAAAGGGAAATAGAATTATTGTTGGTTTTGCAGCAGAAACTGAAAATGTTGTTGAAAATGCAAGAAAAAAATTAATTGAAAAAAATATTGATTTAATGGTTGTCAATGATGTTTCAAATAAAGAAATTGCTTTCCAAAGCGATTACAATCAATGCACATTAATTTTTAGAAATGGAAATTTCATTGAACTTCCAAAAGCAAAAAAAGAAGAAGTAGCAGATGATATTCTTGATGCAATAAAATCAATTATGTAATTTTTTCTGGAACTTTTTCACATTAAGTAGATGCTCTTTATAAGTTTTTGAAAAAACATGATAACCTTTATTTGTTGAAACAAAATATAGATAATCAGTTTTTGCTGGATGTAAAACAGAATAAATAGCATAAAATCCAGGATTACAAATTGGAGTTGGCGGTAATCCTTTGATTTTGTATGTGTTGTAGGGTGTGTAAGTTTCTAAATCTTTTTTTGTTAATTTCCCTTTAAACTTTTTCCAAATTCCGTAAATTACAGTAGGGTCACTTTGAAGTCTCATACCTTTTTTCAATCTATTGAAAAAAACTGAAGCAATTATTGGCATCTCTTTTTTATTGTAAGTTTCTTTTTGAATAATTGAAGCTAATGTTACAATCTGATTTAAACTTAACTTTGAATTTGCAATATCAAAATATAATTTGTTTATGACCTTTTTTTTAAAGTTGTCATTCATCAATTTTACTATCTGTAAAATTTTTCCATTTTTTGAAATAAAGTATGTATCTGGAAAAAGATAGCCTTCCATTGAAATTCCATTATTTAAAAAATTTCTTATTTTTTCTCTATCAAAACAGAAATTTTCAAATAGAGTTGGTGAACTAATTATTCCTTTTTCATAAAGTAGCTGGGCAATCTGATATATGTTATATCCCTCTGGGATAATAACTTTTATTAAAAGCTCTTTTCCGGAAATTAAAATTTTAAAAACTTCATAATAACTTATCTTTGCAGGAAATCTGTACAATCCTGTTTTTATTTTACTTTCTGAATCTGTAATTTTAATTATTAGCTCAAGAAACTTAGAATTTTTAATAATTTCATTCTTTTGTAATAGTAAACAAACTTCTTTTGCTGAAATATTTTTTGGAATTTCAACAACTTTAGTCTTTTTATTTATCGGATAATAGATTAGATAAAGAGAAAATCCAAAAATTGCAAGAAAACTAAATATAATTATTTTTCGCATCAAGATAATTTTTGAGAATTATTGCTGCAGATATTTCATCCTTTCTTTTTTTAATTTCTCTGTAATCTTTGATATTTTTCTCTTTTAAAATTTCTATAGCTTCTTCAGTTGTCAACCTCTCATCCCATAAAATAACTTCAATTCCCCATCTATCTTTAATTTTGTAATAAAATTTTCTCACAAATTTTGTCATCTTTGATTCTTTTCCATCAAGATATACTGGATAGCCAACTATAACTTTTTCAATCTTTTTTTCTTTAATTAAGTTATCAAGAAATTCAAGGTCCTTTTTTAATCCCTTTCGCTTGTAACAACCGAGCGGAGTAGCAATAATTTCCATTGGGTCTGAAACTGCCATTCCAATTGTTTTTGTTCCTACATCCAATGCGAGAATCCTCATTCTATTCTAAAATTGCATCAACAAATTCTTTTGGATTAAATTCCTGTAAGTCTTCAATTTTTTCTCCAACTCCAATGTATCTTATAGGTATCCCAAATTCATTTGTAACCGCTATTAAAATTCCTCCTTTTGCAGTTCCATCTAATTTTGTCATAACAATTCCAGTAACATCTAAAGCTTCATTAAAAAGCTTTGTCTGACTAATAGCATTTTGACCTGTATTTGCATCAAGAACAAGTAAAATTTCATGTGGAGCATCTGGAATAACCTTTTTTAAAACTCTCTTCATCTTTTTTAATTCTTCCATTAGGTTAACTTTAGTATGAAGTCTTCCAGCTGTATCAATAATTACAATATCAACATCTTTTGCTTTTGCTGAATTTAAAGCATCAAAAGCAACTGCTGAAGGGTCAGCTCCCTCCTTCTGTTTAATAATATCAATTTGAGCTCTTTTTGCCCATTCTTCAAGCTGTTCAATTGCAGCTGCTCTAAAAGTATCAGCTGCTGCAAGTAAAACTTTTTTTCCCTGATGTTTGTATTTATATGCTAATTTTCCAATAGTTGTAGTTTTTCCAGTTCCATTTACTCCAACAACCATAATGACAAAAGGCTTTTTATTTATCTCAAGATTTTTATGATTTTTGGCTAAAATTTCATATATTGTTTCTTTAAGAATTTTTTTTACTTCATTTATGTTATCAAGTTTGGTTCTTGAAATCTTTTCTTCTATTTTTTCTACAAGTTCTAATGTTGTTTTTACTCCAATATCTGAAGAAATTAAAATCTCTTCAAGTTGTTCAATTATATCTTCATCAAGTTCTTTTTTACCAAGTAAAATTCTATCAATTTTTGATATGAAATTTTCTCTTGTTTTTTTAAGTCCATTTTTTAATGACTTTAATTTATTGAATAGTCCTGTTTTTTTTTTATCTTTAACTTCTTTTATCTCTTCTTTTATACTTTTTTT
>CAZQKL010000009.1:5819-30086 GCA_964593895.1 uncultured bacterium | reverse complement strand
AATATATGGTATTAAATAATAAAAATTCACACTTTTGTCATTACAGTTTTTGGGGCAAGGTCAATATAGAAAAAAGAAATATTTCAGAATATCAATATGAAATTTTAAAGTCATTATGAAAATTCAATTGATCTATACTGGATAGCTTCAAGTAGATGTTGTTCTTTAATATTTTCTTCATTTGATAAATCAGCAATTGTTCTTGCAACTTTAATTATTCTTGAAAAAGTTCTTGCTGAAAACTTTAATTTTTTTGAAGCATTTTCAAGGAGTTTCAAACAATTTGAGGATAATTTACAATATTTTTTTAAATGAACCTCCTCCATTTGAGAATTTGTAAAAATTTTATCATTTTTTAACCTTTCAAGTTGAATATTCCTTGCCAATATAACCCTTTCTCTTATTTTCTCTGATGGTTCACCTTCAACCTGTTTGACTAAATCAGAATATTTAACATCTGCAACTTCAATCTGAATATCTATTCTATCCATTAATGGACCAGAAATTTTTGACCTATATTTTTTTATTTCAATAGGAGTGCATGTGCATTCTTTCTCCTGAGACCCATAATATCCACATTTACAAGGATTCATTGCAGCTACAAGCATAAATTTTGAAGGAAAAGTAACAGTCATATTAGCTCTTGAGATAGTTACTTTTCCATCTTCAAGAGGTTGTCTTAATACTTCCAAAACACTTCTTTTAAATTCGGGAAATTCGTCAAGAAATAAAACTCCATTATGAGCCAAACTTATAAGTCCTGGCTTTGGAATAGACCCACCTCCAATTAATGCAATATCTGACACCGTTGAATGTGGAGCAATAAAAGGTCTTTTTGTAATAAAAAAATTATCTTCATTTAGCAATCCTGCTACTGAATGGATTACAGATGTTTCAAGAGCTTCCTCAAAAGACATTGGTGGCATAATTGTTGGAATTCTTTTTGCAATCATGGTTTTTCCAGCTCCAGGAGGACCAATCATTAATATATTATGAGCTCCTGCAACAGCTATTTCTACAGCTCTTTTTGCATAAAATTGCCCCTTCACATCTTTAAAATCCAATGAAGAATCATTATCATTCCTTTCAAAAATTTTTTCCTTATCTGTTTTAAAAAGAAATTTCTCCTTTTCAATTTCCCCATTTAAAAATGAGACTACTTCTGAAATATTTTTAAAACCAAATACATCTACTCCATCTACCAATGATGCTTCAAATCCATTAGAATATGGCAAAATAATTCCTTTCCCCTTTTCATTTTTTACTTTGATTGTAATTGGTAATACTCCTTTTATTCTGTGTAACTCACCTGAAAGTGATAATTCTCCCATAAAATAATATCTTGAAATTACATCTCTTTTCACAATATTCTGTGTTGCCAAAATTCCAATAGCAATTGGCAGATCATACGCAGAGCCTTCTTTCTTTATATCTGCTGGTGCCATATTTACAGTAATTCTTCCTTCTGGGAATGGGAATTTATTATTTTTTATCGCAAGCCTTACTCTTTCCTTACTTTCTTTTACAGCATTATCTGGGAGCCCTACAATGTTAAAAGAAGGAAATCCCTGGTGAGAATCAACCTCAATTGTAATTGGAATTGCTTCAATTCCAAAAAGGGCAAAACTTTTAATTTTAACAATCATTTTATATACAATATCAAAACACTTTTTTAATTTCAACAAAATTAAAATTGAATTTCAAAAATTATTTTGTTATACTATAAAAAAATTTAGGAGGGGAAAAATGTTTAGAAAAACTTTTTTAATTTTTTTGGGATTAATTATTTTTTCTACTTTATCATTTGCAAAGGCTAAACCAATAATTTTAGGCTGTCCTTTATCAACAGGTTATTTATATGGATGGGATGCTGAAAGAGCAATCAAGCTTGCAGTAAAAGAAATCAATGAAAAAGGTGGTGTAAAAGTAAATGGAGAATACCATAAGTTCAAAGTTGAGGTTCTTGATACGAGAGATCTTGCTCCTGGAGTTCCAATAAGTGATGCTTTAATGGCAGTAGAAAAATTAATCCTTGAGAAAAAAGCTGATTTCATCCTTGGTGGTCCAGTAAGGTCAGAAGCAGCTTTAGCAGCAATGGATTTAATCAGCAAATATAAAAAAGTATGGATTGTTTCTACTGGAGTTTTAACGCCAGCTTTTAACAAGAGAATTGCTCAAAATTACAATAAATATAAATACGCGTTTAGAATTTCCTCTAATATTTTAATTATTGCAAAAGATATTATGAAAGTTTTTAACCAAATCCACAATGAATTTGGCTTAAATAGAGTCTATATAATGGTTCAAGATGTTGCTCATGCAAGAAAAGCTGGTTCTTTTATAGGGAAATTATTGAAAAAAGCTGGATGGAAGGTATTAGGAGAGCAAATTTACCCAACAGGGACAACTGATTTTTCAATGGGATTGCTTAAGGCAAAAAGGAAAAAAGCTCAAGTTCTGTTTATCTGGATGGATATGCCTGAAACAGCTATATTACTAAAACAGTGGTCAAAGATGAAAATAAAAGCACTTCCAATAGGATTTATGTGTGCAGCTGAACAACCTGGATTTTGGGAAGCTTCAAATGGAAAATGTGAATATACAATTGTTGATGTAGTTAATGGTGGAAATGCTCCATCAAATTTAACTCCTTGGACAATGAGATTTGTTAATGCATATAAAAAAATGTGGGGATTAGAACCTGAAGGTTATGGAACTTCATCAAGTTATATGGCTGTTTATGCTCTTAAAGATGCAATTGAAAGAGCAAATTCTTTGAACCCTGATAAAATAATCAAAGCTCTTGAAAATATAGATTTAATGGGGGTTTACGGAAGAATAAGATTTGACAAATCACATATGGTAATCCCATCAGATGACCCAAATAAAGGTGCTTGTGGATGTATATTTCAATGGCAAAAGGGAAAAAGAGTTGTTGTTTTCCCAAAAGCAGGGGCAACAGGAAAAATTTTACTTCCTCCTTGGATGAAATAAAATGGATATTTTAATCTATGGTGTTGTAAATAGTTTTATTCTGTTACTCATTGCTTTTGGGTTTTCACTTGTCTATGGAATTAGTAGACTTCCAAATTTTGCTCACGGAGCAATTTATATTTTTACAGGATATATATGCTGGATTTTTATTCATAAACTCCATGTAAATTTCTGGTTTTCCTCAATAATTGCTATTTTACTGTCTGCAACTTTCGGCTTGCTAATCTACAAACTTATTCTTGAAAGAATTCGTGGAATGACAATGAATGAAATTATTGCAACTTATGCAATTGGTGTAGCAACTATAGAATTTTTTAGCTGGCTTGGATTTAAAGGCTCAACTTATTCAATTCCTGAACTTTCAGACAAAACAATTTTTATTGGAGAAGTTCCAATAGATATTCAAAGAATATTAATTGTAATTCTTGGAATTGCAGTTGTTATTGGAATCTATCTTTTTACAAAATTTACAAAAATAGGGCTTGCTTTTAGAGGAATTGCTCAAGATGAAGAAGCTTCTTTAACATTGGGAATAAATTCAGATTTTATTGGAACAATTGCAATGAGTTTAGGCTCTGCTATTTGTGGTTTTTCTGCTATTTTAATTTTACCTCTTGGGAATGTAGTTGTTGAAGAAGGCTATAAAGCTTTAATATATTCTCTTGCTGTTTGTATAATTGGGGGTCTTGGGAGCTGGGCTGGAACAATTTTAGCATCATTTATGATTGGTTTTTTACAAATATTAACTGCAATGTATTTGGACCCTAAATTTCAAATGGTTTTCACTCTTTTATTGATAATTATTACACTAATTATAAAACCTTCAGGTTTTTTTGGAAAACAGAAAGAACTTGAAGAAAGAGTTTAAAAAATGGCAAAAAGAAAAGAAAGACTTGATAGAGGAATTAAAGTTAGAGCGGATTCAATTTATCTAATTTCATCATGGGAAGAAATTTTGTATCTATCGTTTCCAAGAATTCTTGTTTTTTTCTTTTTCCTTCTTCTTCCCTTTTTTCTTTCATTTAGCGGATACTGGCAAAAGGTCTTTTGTATTACATGCATATACATACTTATATCTATCTCATTTGATTTTCTTGCAAATTTTACTGGTTTGGTCTGTCTTGGTAGCTCACTTTTTATCGGAATTGGTGGATATTTTTCAGGTTGGTTAAATTCTGCTATCCATTTACCAATTTTTCTTTCTATACCTATTGCAACAATTGGCGGTGCTATATTCTGTACACTACTGATAATACCAACTTTATCACTAAGAGGGGTTTACTTTGCTATTGTAACTTTAATGCTTCCACTTCTTATGACAAGAATTATTGAAGCACTTGCAATTCTTGGTGGAACAAATGGCCTTGTAGGGATTGAAGGTTTCTCTTCAATATGGATACAAATATATGTTTTGTCAATAATTACACTTTTTTTTATTTTTGCATTACGAAGAATTTCTGGAGAAGATATTGGAATTTTAATAAAGGCGGTTAAAGATAATGACCAATCAGTAAAAGCTTCAGGAATAAATCCAGTTAATGTAAAAATAATTTCAGTTTTTATCTCAAGTTTAATTGGATGTTTTGCTGGAGCATACCTTACTCATATGTATATGTGGGCAGGAATGTCAATGTTTGCACTTGATTTTTCAATAATTCCAATTGCAGCTACTGTAATTGGTGGTGGAGGAACAATTTTTGGCGCAATGCTTGGTGCAATTATTCTTGTGCCATTATCAGAAATTTTAAGAGATTTTGGAACATTAAGAATTGTAATTTATTCCCTTATTTTAACTATTGTAATTGTGTATAAAAGCGAAGGAATTTTAAATTTTCTTTCAAGGAAATATCACCAATTTGAAAGATGGATTGAAGTATGATTTTACTGGAAGTTAAAAATTTAACAAAATCTTTTGGAGGATTAGTAGCAGTAAAAAATGTTTCTTTTAAAGTAAAAAAAGGGGAAATTGTTGGAATTATTGGACCAAATGGTTCTGGAAAGACAACCTTAATAAATTGTATAACAGGTTTTTTAAAACCAACCTCAGGCAAAGTATATTTTAAAGATATTGATATTACAGGTAAACCTCCATATAAAATCGTAACATATGGAATTGCAAGAACTTTTCAAATTATGAGACCATACTATAGCCTTCCAGCTTATAAAAATCTAATAATTCCTCTTATGTCAAAAAGAGTAAAAAAATATGGTGGTTGGAGAGGAATAACAATTCATGGCGATAGAGATAGTGTAGCAATAGACATTCTTGAGGAACTTGGATTTGAAAGAGATGCAAAAGTTCCATATAAGCTTGCTGGGAACTTACCAACTGGATATTTAAAAAGACTTGAACTTGGAAGAGCTCTATGTTTAAATCCAGAACTCTTAATATGCGATGAAATTTTTTCTGGACTTACTCTAAGTGAAATTTCCTCAATGATACCTTTAATTAAAAAATTAAACTCTACTGGATTAACTCTTATAATGATAGAGCATAGACTTAAGGAGCTTTTTGAAGTTGCAAATAGGATAATAGCATTAAGTTATGGAGAAAAAATAGCAGAAGGAATTCCAGAAGAAGTTATTGAAAATGAAAAAGTAAAAGAAGCATATCTTGGGGTTTAAAGTGGAAAATATGCTTGTTGCCAAAGAAATTATGGTATTTTACGAAAATATGCTTGCTGTAAATAACGTTTCAATTGAATGTAAAAAAGGTGAAATTGTTGGAATTTTTGGTGCAAATAGTGCTGGTAAATCAACTTTAATGTATACTTTATCAGGACTTATACTTGATAAAGCAAAAAAAGAAAATATGAGAGGAGGAGAAAGAATAACTGTTATTGGGCAGATTTTTTATAATGGAAAAAACATAAAAAATCTACCTCCCTATAAAAGAGCTCAACTTGGAATAGTTCTATGCCCAGAAAGGAGAAGATTATTCCCTGAGAGTAGTGCTTACGAAAATTTAAAAATAGGGGCTTATCTTGCAAATAAAAAGGAAGAAAAAGAAACATTAGAATTTATTTTATCAATATTTCCAGATATGAAAAATTTTTTAAAAAGGCCTGCTGGATTTCTCTCTGGAGGAGAACAACAGATGGTTGCAATAGGAAGAGCTCTTATGGCTCAACCTAAACTGCTTTTACTTGACGAACCTCTCCTTGGACTTAGTCCAGCTTATCAGAAAAAGGTTATTGATGCTATTTTAAAAATTAGAGAAGAAAAGGGAATAACTGTAATTGTTACAGAACAACATGCAAAACCTTTTTTTAGAATAATAGATTATGGATACATATTAGAAAATGGTTCAATTGTATTGTCAGGAAAAAGGAATGAATTAATTGAAAATCCAGATGTTAAATCTGCATATTTTGGAGTCTGAAAATGCTTCCTCCTGAAACTACATTTTATCAATTTGAACAAATTGCAGAAAAATATCCAGAAAACACTGCAATTGTTTTTTTAGGGGAAAAATTCACTTATAAAAAATTAAAAGAACTTATAGATAGATTTGCAAATGCTCTTATTAATCTTGGGATAAAAAAGCAGGATAAGATTATAATTTATCTTTCAAATTCCCCACAATGGATAATATCCAACTTTGCAATTCAAAAAATAGGGGCTATTGTTGTTCCTGTAAGCCCAATTTATACTTCTGAAGAATTGAAATATATGATAAAAGATGCTGATGTATCAACAGTAATATGTCATGACACCAATTTTGGATATGTTGAAGCAGTCAATAAAGAGATAAAATTAAAAAACATCATTGTTACAAATATTTGTGATTTAATTTCACCTGTAAAAAAAATTATCGGTTTTTTATTTGACAGAATTCCAAAGGGTAAAGTGGCAAAAGGGAATAATATAAAAAAATTTAAAGAATTATTAAAATTTCCACCAATTGATAAAGAAGTCTCAATTGACCCTTATAAAGACCTTGCATACATAATGTACACTGGAGGTACTACTGGTTTTCCAAAGGGAGTTCCAGGCACACATATGACAGAAGTTTCTTATGTGAAAGATGTTATGGAAAGATTTAAAAATTTCATCTACGAAGGGAATGATACTGTAATTCTTATAAATCCTCTTTTTCACATAATGGCAAAAGGTTTTGCAATTATTACTGGATTAAATTTTGGAAATAAAATAATTCTTATGCCTTTTCCTGTAATTGATGCAATTTTAAAGGAAATTGAAAGATATAAAGTTAGATGGATGCTTGGAGTTCCTGCATTATACAGGATGATACTTGAAAATGATAGATTATATCAATATGATTTAAGTTCATTAAAATATTGCTTTTGCGGTGGAGATGTCTTACCTGATGAAATTTTTAAAAGATGGAAAAAATTAACAAATAATCCAATTTATCAGGTTTATGGCTCAACAGAAGTTGGGCATTTAACTTACAGTTTACTTGAAAAAGAACCAAATCCAAAAACAGTAGGAGTAGTATTACCTTCAAGGAAAATTAAAGTAGTTGACCCTGAAACATTAAAAGAAGTTCCAAAAGGTGAAGTTGGAGAACTTTTGGTAACCTCTCCATATATTTTAAATAGATACTGGAATAAACCTGAAGAAACAAAAAAATCTTTCGTTAAATTAAATGGTGAAATTTATTATAGAATGGGTGACTATGTAAGATTAACTGAAGATAATGAAATTCAATTTGTTGAAAGAACTGCAGACATAATAAAATACAAAGCATACAGAATTTCTGCGTCAGAAATTGAAGCGGTTTTACAGGACCATCCAGCAGTTGTGGGTGCATGTGTGGTGGGAGTTCCAGATAAGAGAGTTGGAGAAAGAATTAAAGCAATAGTTGTTTTAAAAGAAGATGCTAAAGGGGTTGATGGGATTGAACTTATAAATTGGTGCAGGAAAAAACTTGCTCCATATAAAGTTCCCCAATATATAGAATTTAGAGATATGCTACCAAAATCAAAAGTTGGTAAACTTTTGCGAAAAGAAATAAGAGAAGAGGAAAGAAGAAAAGTTAAAGAATGATATTTGTAAATGTTATATTACCTGTTTTTCTAATGATTGGAGTTGGAGTTTTATTTGAGAAGATTAAAAAGCCTGATTTTAAATCAATTTCTGATTTAACTTTATATTTTTTAGCTCCTTGTTTAATTTTTGAAGCTCTTTTAAAAAGTAAAGAAAGTATCTCAGAATTTACATTTTTTGCAATAATTTTTATGATTTTATTAACTTCTGCTTTATGGATTGCATCTATAATCTTTGCAAAATTATTGAAATTGGACAGCTTAGAGGCAAAAGCTTTTTCTCTTTCAACTATAATGATGAATTGTGGGAATTTTGGTGTGCCATTAATTCTATTTGCTTTTGGTGATAAATCTTTAATCTATGCGGTAGTAATTCTTGTTACATTTACTTTCCCTCTTGGCACTTTAGCTGTTTTTATAGCATCAAGCGGTAAAGCTTCAGTAAAAAAATCAATTATTGAAATCTTTAAAATGCCTCTTTTTTATTCAATAATTATTGCAATTTTTTTTAAATACTTTCACATACCTGTTCCACAACTAATTATGAAACCATTAATTTTTATGGGAGAGTCTGCAATTCCAGTTTTATTAATCCTTCTTGGAATGCAACTTGCAAGGACAAACTTAACCGCTAATTTTAAACCTATATTTGGCAGTTGTTTTTTAAGACTTATAGTTTCACCAATCATTGCTTTTTTAATCTGTAAATTATTAAAAATTGAAGGATTGGCTCAAAAAATTTTAATTATCCAAACAAGCACTCCAAGTGCCATAATTCCCCTTCTTTATGCAATCAATTACAATACAAGACCAGATATTGTTGCAGGCACAATTTTCTTCTCAACAATTTTTAGTGCTATTACTTTAACAATTTTACTCTATTTGATTTAGGTCAATTACTTTTAATAAAAAATCAATTAAAAAGCTAAAAAAACTTAAAGGAGGTTAAAAATGTTTTGCTTTCAATGTGAACAAACAGCAAAGAATAAAGGATGTGAAGTAAAAGGTGTATGCGGGAAAACTCCTGAGGTTGCAAGCTTACAAGACCTGCTTGTGTATATGATTAAAGGATTGTCTGCAGTTGCAGTTGAAGGAAGAAAAGTTGGTGTTAATGAAAAAGATGTAAATGTATTTACCTGTGAGGCTATGTTTTCAACATTAACTAATGTTGATTTTGACCCAGACAGATTTGTTGAACTAATTAAAAGAACCTATACATTAAGAGAAGCATTAAAAGAAAAGGTTAAAGAAAAAGGTGGGCAAATCCCTTCTCATCCTGCAGTTGATTACACACCACCTGAAACAAAAGAAGAGATGATAAAAGAAGGGGAAAAATTTGGAATTAAAGCTGATAATTTACCTGAAGATATTTTATCTTTAAGAGAAACATTAATCTATGGAATTAAAGGAATATGTGCTTATGCAGATCACGCTCAAATTTTAGGACAAGAGGATGACAAAGTATATTCTTTTATCCATGAAGCTCTTGCTAAAACTCTTGATAAAAACTTAACTGTTGATGATTATCTTGGACTTGTTTTAAAATGTGGAGAAACAAATTTAAGAACAATGGAATTATTGGATGCTGCAAATACTGGTGCTTACGGTCACCCTGTTCCAACCAAAGTTCCTTTGGGGCATAAAAAAGGGAAAGCAATTTTAGTTTCAGGACATGACCTCAGAGATATGGAACTTATTTTAAAACAGACAGAAGGAAAAGGCATTTACGTTTATACTCATGGTGAGATGCTTCCATGCCATGGATATCCTGAATTAAAAAAATATCCACATTTTTACGGTCATTATGGAACAGCTTGGCAAAATCAGAGAAAAGAATTTGCTGAATTTCCAGGTGCAATTATAATGACTACAAATTGTATTCAGGAACCTGCTGAAAGTTATAAAAAAAATATTTTCACAACTGGACTTGTTGGCTGGCCTGGAGTTACTCATATTGCTGATAAAGATTTTACACCTGCTATTGAAAGAGCACTTGAACTTCCAGGATTTCAAGAAGATGAAGATAAAGGATATGTAATGGTTGGATTTGCAAGAAATGCAGTTTTAGGAGTTGCAGATAAGGTAATTGAACTTGTAAAGAATAAAAAAATAAGACACTTCTTCCTTGTTGGTGGATGTGATGGAGCAAGACCAAAGAGAAATTACTATACTGAATTTGTAGAAAAAGTTCCATCTGATTGTATTGTATTGACCTTGGGTTGTGGAAAATTCAAATTTTTCAACAAAAATCTTGGTGAAATTGATGGAATACCAAGACTACTTGATATTGGTCAGTGTAACGATGCTTATTCTGCAATACAAATTGCAATTGCTCTTGCAAAAGCATTTAACTGTGATGTTAATGATTTACCATTATCTCTTGTTTTATCATGGTATGAACAGAAAGCTGTGGCGATATTATTGACTTTACTTTATCTTGGAATTAAAGATATAAGACTTGGACCAACTCTTCCAGCTTTTATCTCTGAAAATGTGCTAAAAGTTCTTGTGGATAAATTCGGATTAAAACCTATAACAACTCCTGATGAGGATTTAAAAGCAATTCTTGGATAATAAAAAAAGGGGATTTAATCCCCCTTTTATTTTAATTATACCCGCTTTCACTGTGAAGTGAAACATCAAGACCTTCAAATTCTTCTTCTTCACTTACTCTCAATCCATTTGTAATAGCACTTACAATTTTTAAAACTATAAATGTAACAATTATTGAAAAAACAGCAACAATACAGGTTCCAAAAAGTTGTATTAAAAATGTTTTAACATTTCCATAAAAAAGCCCATTAACACCATTTATAGACTTTGATGCAAATAATCCTGCACATAGAGTTCCAAGCATTCCTCCTACACCATGAACTCCAAAAACATCAAGAGAATCATCATATTTAAATTTTTCTTTTAAAATAATTGCAAAATAGCAAATTATTCCAGCTAAAACTCCAACAACAACAGCCCACATAGGAGATATAAATCCTGAAGCAGGAGTTATTGTTGCAAGTCCAGCTACAGCTCCTGTTGCAGCACCAAGAGTTGTTGGTTTTCCAATTAATTTCCATTCAAGTAAAATCCAAACAAAAAGAGCTGTTCCTGCTGCAATATGAGTTGTTAAAAATGCATTTACTGCAACTTTACCTATACTTAATGCACTTCCAGCGTTAAATCCAAACCATCCAAACCATAATAATCCTGCTCCTGTAATTACCATTGGCAAATTATGAGGTAAAATAGGCTCTTTCAAAAAAGACTTTCTTTTTGTTACAAGAATTGCTGCAATAAGAGCTGAAAGACCACATGTGGCATGAACAACAAGTCCACCAGCAAAATCAATTAAACCTAATTTCTGTAACCAGCCACCTCCCCAAATCCAGTGAGCAACAGGATAATAAACTCCAATTGACCATAAAACTATAAATAAAATGTATGAACTGAACTTCATCCTTTCAGCAATTGCTCCAGAAATCAAAGCAGGAGTAATTATTGCAAACATACACTGATATATCATAAAAAGATAGTGAGGAATTGTAGGTGCAGATGGTGATGGGGAAAATCCAACACCATTTAAAAAAGCGTATTTTAAACTTCCAATTATTCCACCTACATCAGGACCAAATGAAAGGGAATATCCAAAAAATATCCACTCTAATGTTAAAATTCCCATTGCAACAATGCTGTGCATCATTGTTGATAATACATTTTTCCTTCTAACAAGACCTCCATAAAAAAGAGCAAGCCCTGGAGTCATTAAAAGAACAAGAGCAGCAGAAATTGTCATAAAAGCGGTATCAGAAGGATTAATTTTCCCTGAAGTATTTGCAAATAGGCAATTTGAAAAAAGAAAAAACAATCCCCCTGTTGTTAATAATACTCTCTTTTTCATTTTAATTTCTCCTTATTTAGATTTTGAGGGCTGCGGAAGAACTCCGCAGCCTTTTAGATTAACTATATATCAAAATAAAGTTCAAATTCATGTGGATGTGGTCTTAATCTAACTGGGTCAACTTCATTTTCTCTCTTATATGCAATCCAATCTTCAATTACTTTTTCTGTAAAAACATCACCTTTTGTTAAAAATTCATGGTCTTCTTCAAGAGCTTTTAATGCTTCATCAAGAGATGCTGGTGTTGAAGGAACTTTTGAAAGCTCTTCTGGAGTTAATGAATAAATATTTTTATCAAGAGGTTCTCCTGGGTCAATCTTATTTTGAATTCCATCTAAGCCTGCCATGAGCATTGCTGCAAAAGCCATGTAACCGTTACAAGATGGGTCTGGAAATCTTACTTCAATTCTCTTTGCTTTTTCACTTGCAAAATACATTGGAATTCTCACAGCTGCACTTCTATTTCTTGATGAGTATGCTAAATTTACTGGTGCTTCATATCCTGGAACAAGTCTCTTATATGAATTTGTAGTTGGGTTTGTAAATGCACAAAGAGCTTTTGCATGTTTTAAAATTCCTCCAATATACCATAAAGCAATATCACTTAATCCTCCATATTTATCACCTGCAAATAGATTTTTCCCATCTTTCCAGATTGACTGGTGAGTATGCATACCAGAACCATTATCTTGAAATACTGGTTTTGGCATAAATGTTACAGTTTTTCCATTCTTAATTGCAACATTCTTGATAATATATTTATACCACATCAAATTATCCCCCATTTTTACAAGGGGAGCAAATCTCATATCAATTTCAGCCTGACCTGCGGTCGCAACTTCATGATGCTGACATTCTATTTCAATTCCTATCTTCATTAAAGTTAAAACCATCTCATTTCTAAGGTCATTTAAACTATCCATTGGAGGGCATGGGAAATAACCTTCTTTATATCTTGGTTTGTAACCTAAATTTGGATTTTCTTCTCTTCCTGAATTCCATCTACCTTCAATTGAATCTACAAAATAAAATCCATGGTTGTATGATGTTGAAAATCTTACATCATCAAAGATAAAAAATTCTGGTTCAGGACCAAAATAAGCAACATCACCTATTCCTGTTGATTTTAAATAATTTTCTGCTTTTATTGCAATATTTCTTGGGTCTTTTTCATAAGGTTGTCTTGTAATAGGGTCAATTACATTACAAATTAAACTTAAAGTTGGAGTTTCAATCATTGGGTCAATAACTGCTGTTTTTGGGTCTGGAACAACAAGCATATCACTTTCATTGATTGCCTGCCAGCCCCTGATACTTGAACCATCAAACCCAAACCCCTCAACAATTGATTTCTCATTAAGTTCTGTAATTGGAACTGAAAAGTGTTGCCATGTTCCTACAAAGTCAGTAAATTTTAAATCTACCATTTTAACATCATTTTCTTTAGCGAACTTCAATACTTCTTCTGGTGTCATAATCTTTCCTCCTAAATTTTTATTTTTAAAATTTTAAATTGCATCTTCATCAGTTTCACCTGTTCTAATTCTGTAAACATGCTCAATATCATAAACAAAAATTTTCCCATCTCCAATTTTTCCAGTTCTTGCTGACTTCATTATTGTTTCAACAATTTTTTCAACTTCTTCCTCTTTTGCAACAATTTCAAGTTTTATTTTTGGAAGAAAATCAACAATGTATTCTGCTCCTCTGTAAAGTTCAGTATGACCCTTCTGTCTACCACATCCTTTAACTTCTGTTACTGTAATTCCATATGTTCCAAGGTTTTGAAGTGCTTCTTTAACATCATCAAATTTAAAAGGCTTTATAATTGCTTCAATTTTTTTTAAACCCATCTTTCCCTCCTTTTTGTTAGGAGGTGTTTATCAAATTATATGCCAATAGTCAAATATCTTGTTTAAGCTAACTTATTCTTTAAAAATACATTTTTGTATTTTATTTTAAAAATAAAACTACAAAATTGTTTTAATTTTAATTTTTGACACAAATTTGTGCTATTTTCTAAATACAACCTCTGGGAGAAAAGTTACTATTTTTGGGAAAAATCCTACAATAATTAAAGTTAAAAGTTGCATTATTACATAAGGAATTATCCCTTTATACAGATGCTGAGTTGTAACTTCAGGTGGAGAAACTCCTTTTAAGTAAAATAGAGAAAAACCAAATGGTGGAGTTAAAAATGAAGTTTGTAAATTCAAAGCAAGTAAAACTGCAAGCCATAATGGGTCAACATGATAATGAAGTATCATAATTGGAGCTAATACTGGAATATGGATAAAAGTAATTTCAATAAAATCAAGGAAAAATCCTGCAATAAAGATAATTCCCATAACAATTATTAATATTCCCCATTTCCCAAAAGGCAAGGATGTTATTAATCCTCTTATAAAGACATCTCCATTCATTCCTCTGAAAACAAGACCAAATGAAGTTGCTCCAAGAAGTATAATAAAAACCATTGCGGTTAAAAATGTTGTTGAACGCATAACCGCTTTTAAAGTTTTATAATTAAATTTCCCATAACAGATTGTTAAAATCGTTGCTCCAAGAGCACCAACTCCAGCTGCTTCAGTTGGAGAGGCAATTCCAGCAAATATTGAACCTAAAACCGCAATAATTAAGAAAAAAGGAGGTATTAAAACTTTTATTACCCTTAATAAAAGTTTCTTCCCTCTAAATTCTTTTAGTTCTTCTTCTGGCATTGCTGGAACAAGTTCAGGTTTAATAACCGTTACAATTAAAATCCAAATAATATAGAAAACAACAAGGAGTAATCCTGGAAATACTGCACCAAGAAATATATCTCCAATTGGAACATTCATTATTGTTCCAAGTAATACAAGAACTATACTTGGAGGAATAATCTGTCCCAGTGTTCCACTTGCAGCAATAACACCTGTTGCCATTTCTGGAGAATATTTTCTTCTCAACATAGTTGGAAGACTTAAAAGACCCATTGTAACAACACTTGCTCCAACAATTCCAGTTGAAGCAGCAAGTAATGCTCCAACCACAACAACTGAGATTGCAAGACCACCTCTAATTTTTCCAAAAAGAAGCCCCATTGTTTCAAGAAGTTCCTCTGCTATTCCACTTTTTTCAAGCATTACACCCATATATATAAAAAGAGGAACAGCCATTAATGTAAAATTTGTCATTCTTCCCCAAAATCTTAATGGAAGAAGCTTAAAAAAATCTGGACCAAAAGTTGCAAGACCAAAAAAAAGTCCCACACCACCAAGAGTAAAAGCTACTGGATATCCAAAAAGTAAAACAGCAAATAAAACTAAAAACATTATACCTGGCAATGCTTCATGTAGCATTTCTAACATAGCTATTCTCCTTTTTCAGTTAATTTTAACTCCTTTTTCTCTTGCTCAGTTCCAAATAGAAAAAAATAAGATTTTATAGCTTCAGAAATACCTTGAATTAAAAGAAGAATAAAACCGAAGGGCACACATGCTTTTAAAATATATCTTGCAGGCAATCCTCCTGGGTCAGGAGAGGTTTCCCTAATTAGCCAAGATTGATACACCCAATCTTTTGTTGCATAAACAACCAATATGCAATATGGAATCAAAAAAATTATTGCTCCTATAAGATTTACCCATGCTTTGGTTCTTTTAGAAAATCTTGCATATGTTAAATCAACTCTAACATGCTGGTCATATTTTAAGGCAAATCCTGCAGCAATTAAAAAAATAACAGCATATATATGCCATTCAAGTTCATACATAGCTGGATTTGTTTTGTTAAAAAGATATCTATTAAAAACATCATAACAAACAACAGCGACAAGAATTGTTGTAAGCCAGCATGCAATTTCACCAAAAAATTCATTAATTTTATCAATAATTTTAGCTATTTTAATTAAAACTCTTCTCATTTCAAATCCCTCTTGAGTTTATTAAAATTAAACTTCCATTATAATTTAGATGAATAGTTGTCAAGTAAAAATTATTTTAATCTTATTGAATATCCACAGAAAAAAAGATAAAACTCGTCAGATATTGAAGCAACTTTTTGATTCATAATTCCAGAAAATTCTCTAAAAATCCTTGCAAGTTTATTCGCTGGAACAATTCCCATGCCAACTTCATTTGAAACCAAAACAATGTTATATTTTAAATTCATTATTGCATTTTCCAGCAAATTAATTTTTTCTAAAATTTTATCATAATCATCTTCAAATTTCATAAAAATATTGGAAAGCCAAACAGTTAAGCAATCAACAAGAACAACATCTGTATTATTGTTTAATTTCATTAA
The DNA here is from genome assembly GCA_964593895.1 of uncultured bacterium. GTDB lineage: Bacteria > DYJV01 > DYJV01 > DYJV01 > JALVYZ01 > CAZQKL01. The sequence continues at coordinate 13,898 of CAZQKL010000009.1, read as the reverse complement.
AATTTCTGGAAGCTCATAAGGTTCTTCAATTAGATTATGCCAAAGTTCAGGATTTCTATTATTTTTATGCTTTTCTATTTTATCTTTCATTTCATCATCAATTGGCAATGCTGTTGCAATATAAGTTCTTTTCCCTTGAAAACTTTCTGCTAAATTTTGAGCAAACCTACTTTTACCGCTTTTTGCTCCACCTAAAACAAAAATTTTTCTACTCATTTAATACTCTTGTTGAATAATTAAAGGTAAAAATTCTTTTTTTACAAATTCTTTTTCATCTTCATAACTTTTCAATTCACCATCAAGCTTTTTTTCATGCAACTTATTTAAAATCTCTCTAAACAATGGGGAAGGAGTAAAACCAAAGGCTATTAAATCTTTTCCTGTAATTTCAGGTTTTATAAATCTTAATTTTATGAAATAATCAATTATTCGTTTTTTAATTTTTTCATCTTCAAGATAACCTAAAACAAAAATCAAGCTTTCTCTCTGTTTATTTTTCAAAAGATTATAAATTTCTGAATTTTTCATATCTCTTTTTCTAATGAGATTTTTCATTATTTCTAATATTTCAGATTTACATAAAAAGATGAATTTCTTCTCTTTTTCAAAAGGATTTAATTTTTCAATAGATTTTCTAAATTCTTGTTCATTAAGTTTATTTAAAATTGCAATTAAATATATAGCCCATTTTTTTAACTTTTTTTCATCTGGAAATGTTAATTCAAACCATTTTATATATTCAGAAATTTTATAAATTAACTGAAGTTCATTTTCCTGAAGAATTAATTTTTCATGAAAAAATTTAAACAATTTGTATTGATTTAGCATTTCAATAATTTTAAATACATTTTCCTCTTCAAAAATTAATTTTAATTCATTGAAAATTCTTTTACCATCAATTGTTTCAATAAGTTTTAAATTTACAGCGTTTTTTATTAAACTATGTGTTTGTTTACCTATTTCAAAACCAAATCTACCAGCAAATCTCACCGCTCTAAATATCCTCGTTGGGTCTTCAACAAAACTTAAATTATGAATAATTCTAATCTTTTTCTCTTTTAAATCTTTTAATCCACCAAAAAAATCTATAAGTTTACCAAAATTATTTTTTGTAAGCTCAACTGCAAGAGCATTTATTGTAAAATCTCTTCTGTATAAATCCATTTTAAGAGAACTCTCCTCAACAACAGGTAAGCTACCTGGTTTTTTATAATATTCAACTCTTGCAGTAGCTATGTCAAATTTTATGCCATCATTAAAGAAAATTGTTGCGGTTTTAAATTTTTCATGAGTTACAATTTTTTCAACAATTTTAAGCTCTTTTTTTACTTTTTTTGCAAAAATTATCCCATCTCCTTCAACAACAATATCAACATCGTAATTTTTATGTTTTAACAACAAATCCCTTACAATTCCACCAACAAGGAAAATTCTGTAAGTTAATTTTTCTGCAATTTCTCCCAATGCAAAAAGTTTTGAATAAATTTCCTCTGGAAGTTCACTTTTAATTAATTTTTTTAAATCTTTTTCAAATGTTTTAGGTTTTAAATTTAATGGCTTATCCTTTTCCAAATCAAGCTGATACAATGTTTTTAAAATATCTGTTCTTGTAATAACCCCGACAAGTTCACCATTTTCAACAACTGGAAGTAATCTTTGATTATCTTTTAAAACAAAATCTTTAACTTTTTCAAAACTATCATATGGTGAGACTACATTAAATTCTTTAATCATTATGTCTTTAATTTTTATATTTTTTAGACGGTGATACAATGCTTTTGCAACTATAAGTCTTGTAATTAATCCAGTTAGTTCTCCTTCATCATTCACCACTGGTAGCACATTTATATTGTATCTATTTAAAATTAATTCAGCATCCACAATTGATTGATTTTCATTTATATATTTTGGAGGAAATGTCATTATATCTTTTGCAAGGAGTTTAGGTTTATCAATTGATGATAAAAGAGAAACTATATCTTCATAAACTTGAGGTAAGGTTTTATCTTTAATTACTGCACTTGCAGCTGAAGGATGTCCACCTCCATCAAAATTTTCTGCAATTTCTTTTGCATTTATTTTAGGAGATGAGCTTCTAATAATTATATGAATTTTATTTTCAAGTCTTAAAAGTGCAATAATTACTGGAAGATTTTTCATATCTTTAAATTTGTTAACCGCAACTGCAACTTCAGGGATATAATTATCAGATGATGCTGTAACAATTGTAACTTCTACTCCTTTTACATTGTATTTCTGTTCAGTATCAATAAACTGCTTTAAAATTTCTATCTGCTCTTCAGTAATATCATGATAAAGAATGTCCCTCACAATATTCAAATTTGCACCATGTTTTAATAAATATGCTGCTGAATAATAATCTTGTTCTGTTGTTGTGTTAAATGTGAGATTTCCTGTATCTTCGTATATTCCCATCATAAGAATTGTTGCTTCTGTATCAGTTAAAGGGATATTCTTTTCCTTTAATTTTTTCACAAGAATTGTTGTGCATGAACCTGTTGGCTCTAAATACAACTCATGAGCCTTTATATCATTTTCTTCAAAATGATGGTCAAAAACTATTACTTTAACATCTTTTCTATCAAGTAATTTGGCAAAATTTCCAATTCTATCTTTTCTGGAAGTATCAACAATAATTAATGTATCAACATCTTCAAGATTTATATCCTTTTCTGTTTTAACATTGAGAGAATAGATTATTGTATGAATAAAAAAATTTTTCATACTTTTTTCTTTTGTTCCATGAAGAACTATTTCAGCATCTGGATAAAGTTTTTTTGCTGCAATTGTGCTTGCAAGGGCATCATAATCAATATTTAGATGAGGCACAATTATCTTAGTCTTTTTCATACTTTAAATCTCTTTTCATCAAATCCTGCAATGCTTTTATGGGAGATTTTCCTTCATAAATTATTTTGTAAACCTCTTTTGTAATTGGCATATCAACATTTAACTTTTTACTTAAATTATATGCAGATTTAGATGTATAAATTCCCTCAGCAACCTCTCCAATTTCTTTTAAAATCCTTTTTAAATCATATCCTTTACTTAGTAAAATTCCTGCTTTTCTATTTCTACTTAAATTTCCATAACAGGTTAAAACCAAATCTCCAAGTCCGCTTAACCCTGAAAAAGTCAATGAATTTGCCCCAAGTTTTGTTCCAAGTCTTCTTATTTCTGCTAAAGCTCGGGTAATTAATGCTGCAAGAGAATTCAATCCAAGAGATAACCCTTCAATAATTCCTGCTGCAATTGCAATTACATTTTTTAAAGCCCCACCTAACAATACTCCTTTTACATCTGGTTCAAAGTATATTCTAAACTTTTCTGAATTTATTATTTTCTGGCAAGTTTTACCAAGCTCTTCATTGTAAGATGAAACTGTTGCTGCTGAAGGTTTACCTTGTGCAATTTCTTTTGCAAATGTTGGTCCTGATAATGTAACAAAATTATCATTTGTATTAAAAATATCAAAAAAAATCTCATCAATTAGCTTTAATGTTTCATTTTCTATACCCTTTGATGTGTTTATAATAATTTTATTCTTAAAAAAATCTTTATTCTCAATATAAAATTTTCTAATTTGCTGAGTTGGAATTGCATTTATTACTATTTCTGCTTTATCCAATGCATCTTTAAGATTTGAAGTTGGGATTATATTTTCATTTAACTTAAATTCTTTTAAATACTTTGGATTTTTTCTATGAGTTTTCATATATTCAATTTGATTTTTATCTCTTCCCCATAGATAAATTTTGTATTTTTGAGAAAGGTATATTGCTAAACCTGTTCCCCAGCTTCCTGCTCCAATAATTGTTAAGTTAGTTATTTTCTCCATTGTTTGGTATCCTTGTAACTCCTACTACTTTCTCATCTTTTTCAAGATTAACAAGTTTAACTCCAGTTGTCACTCTTCCTGAAATTCTTATTTCATTCACTGAAATTCTAATAAATTTTCCTTTATTTGATGAAAGCATAATTTCATCATCTTCCATTACCTGAATAGCCTCAACAATTGGTCCACTTTTATCAGTAATATTTGCCAGTTTAATTCCTCTCCCACCTCTTAATTGAACTCTATATTCTTCAAGTGGAGTTCTCTTTCCATAACCATTTTCAGTAACAGTTAAAATTTCTCCATCCTCCTTTAAAACTTCCATTGTAACAACTCTATCTTCACTATCCATTCTTATCCCAATTACTCCTCTTGAATTCCTTCCTGTTGGTCTTACCTCTTTTTCATGAAATCTTATAGAGTTTCCTTTGTATGTTCCTAAAAATATTTCATTATTTCCATTAGTTAATTTTGCTGTAAGTAATTGGTCGTCTTCATCAAGGCTTATTGCAATTATTCCATTTGACCTTGGATTTGAAAATGCTTTAAGTTGAGTTTTCTTAATTAGCCCTTTAACTGTGCACATCATAACATAACTATTTTCTGAAAATTCTTTTACTGGAAGAATTGATAAAATTTTCTCACCATGCTGGAGATTTAATAAATTTACAATTGCCCTTCCCTTTGCATTAACATTAGCTGGTTGAGGTAACTCATAAACTTTTAGCCAATAAACCTTTCCTCTATTTGTAAAAAGTAAAAGATAATCTTTAGTTGAAGCTAAAAAAATATCTTTAACAAAATCCTCTTCTTTTGTGGTAATTCCGCTTCTTCCCTTTCCTCCTCTTTTCTGATTTCTATAAACCTTAAGAGGAGTTCTTTTTATATATCCATGATTTGTTATAGTAACTATAACCTCTTCATCTGGGATATAATCTTCTATATCAATTTCCATTGGGGATACTTCTATTTTTGTTCTTCTTTCGTCTCCATACTGCTCTTTTATTTTTATAAGCTCATCTTTAATTACTGCCATTAATTTTTCTTTTTTTTCAAGAATTTCTGTTAATTCTGAAATCAATTTTAAGGTTTCATTATAATCTGAAATAATTTTATCTCTTTCAAGAGATGTTAATCTTTGGAGTCTCATATCAAGGATTGCCTGAGCTTGTTTTTCAGTAAATTTAAATCTTTCTATCAATTTTTCTTTTGCTTTTTGAGGATTTTCAGAACTTTTAATAATTGAAATAACCTCATCAATATTTTCAATGGCAAGCTTTAATCCTTCTAAAATATGAGCTTTTTCTTCTGCTTTTCTTTTTTCATATATTGTTCTTTTTGTAACAATTTCTTTTCTAAATTCAACAAAGTGATGTAAAAGCTCTTTAAGATTAAAGATTTTTGGTTGATTATTCAATATCCCAAGAAGAATAATTCCAAAAGAAGTTTGAAGGCTTGTAAATTTGTATAAATTGTTTAAAATAACCTTTGGCTGAGCATCTTTTCTAAGTTCTATAACTATTCTCATTCCTTTTCTATCACTTTCATCTCTAATTTCAGTTATTCCATCAATCCTTTTATCTTTAACAAGTTGAGCTATCTTCTCAATTAATCTTGCTTTATTTACCTGATATGGAATTTCAGTAATAACTATTGCTGGCTTTTTTCCTTTTAATTCTTCAATTTCAGCTTTTCCTGTAATAATTATTGTGCCTTTCCCTGTTTTATATGCATCTTCAATACCTTTTATTCCTCTTATAATCCCATAAGTTGGGAAATCTGGACCTTTAATTATTTTAATCAACTCATCTATTGATATTTCAGGATTGTCAATTAAAGCAATTAATCCATCTATAACTTCAGTTAAATTATGAGGTGGAATATTTGTTGCCATTCCAACAGCAATTCCACTTGAACCATTTATTAAAAGATTTGGCACTTTTGTGGGTAAAATTACTGGTTCTTGCAAAGAATTGTCATAGTTAGGCATAAAATCTACTGTTTCTTTATCTAAATCTTGCAAAAATTCTGAAGCAATTTTTGTCATTCTAACTTCTGTGTATCTCATTGCTGCAGGTGGGTCTCCATCAATTGAACCAAAATTACCTTGACCATCAATTAAAGGATACCTCATGGAAAAATCTTGAGCCATTCTTACAATTGCATCATAAACAGCTGCATCTCCATGAGGATGATATTTACCAATAACCTCACCCACAATTCTTGCGGATTTCTTATAAGGCTTATTATATGTATTTCCAAGCTCATGCATTGCATAAAGAATTCTTCTATGAACTGGTTTTAATCCATCTCTAATATCAGGAAGTGCTCTTCCAATAATTACACTCATTGCATAATCTAAATAAGACCTTTTCAATTCCTCCTCAATTGGAACTTCCTGAATTTTTTCTCCAAAAATTTCTTTCATTTTTCTCCTCTAAAAAATTTTTCTAAATATTTGATTAAAATTAAATTTTCATCTCTTTTTTTTATTGCTATTCTGAAAAATTTTTCATTTAACCCTGTAAAATTTGCACAATTTCTAATTAAAATTTTATTTTTCAACAAAAATTCCTGAAGTTCAAAAACTGTTGAATTATTTAAAATTTTAACTAAAAGATAATTTGCGTATGAATTAAAAACTTTTAAATCTAAAATTTTTTGTAATTTTTCTGATAAAAAAAGTCTTTCCTTTTTAACAAATTTTTTTGTTTTTTTCAAAAAATCTTTTTTCTGAATCAAAAAATTGCCGACAACTATGCTGAAATTATTTATTGACCATGGTGGAATTAATTTTTTTATTTTAGAAATTATTTTTTTATCTGCTTTACAAATGCCAAGTCTTAAACCTGGGATAGCAAAATTTTTTGTAAAAGATTGTAAAATTATTAAATTTTGAAAATCATAAGTTATTAATGACTTTTCATCAGTAAAATCAATAAATGCTTCATCAAGAACTAATAATTTATCCTTCTTTTTTAAAAATTTTACTATTTCTTGTAATTCTTCATTTTTTATTATAGTTCCACATGGATTAGAAGGATTGCATATAAAAACTGCATCATAATTTCTATTTTTGTTTAAAAAAGATAAAAATTCATTTAAATTAAGACAAAAGTTTTCTTCTTCTTTTAAAAAAAAATATAAGATATTGGAATTATTGATCTTTAATGCTTTTTCATATTCAGAAAAATTTGGAACAATAATTATTGCATTTTTAATTTTAAGGGCATTAGGGATTGCATAAATCAACTGGATAGAACCGTTACCTGCAATAATGTTTGAAACAGGGACAGAATTTAAATTAGAAAAATTTTTCAAAAAATTTTCTGCATATGCAGGAGGATATTCATTGATAATTTCAAAATTTTCAAAAACCCTTTTTTTTAAACCTTTTGGATATCCTAAAGGATTGATATTTACGCTAAAATCATACAAAATTTGACTTTTAAAATAGTATTTTCCACCATGTTCTGGAATAAAAGGCATGATTATAATTTTAACTTGCCCCCACCAGGACTCGAACCTGGCCACCTGGATTAGGAATCCAGTGCTCTATCCTCCTGAGCTATGGGGGCAAATCCATCTTTTTCAATATTTTCAAGGATTAGTAGCATTTTATTTAATCAGTGTCAAGTGTAAAAATTAGATAAAAATGGACAAAAAAAGTCAATTTTTGTTAGACATTTGTTAGACATTTTATGATTAATTTTTGCCATAAAATACAATATGTTATTATTGGTAAAACAAAAAAAGAGCTCACTTAACATCCCTTTGTTTTTAGATTTAAAAAATTGTATCTACATAAGATATTGGTTTACTTCATTTTATTCACAAACTATTTTTTTGCAATTAATAAGATAGATTTTTTGGAATAAAAAATCTGTAGAAAGTGTAGAATATGTAACAATTAGCTTTTTTCAATATATTCAAAGGTTACTGATAAATAGTTTATCTGTAGAATATCTGTAACATATTTTATTAAAAAATGTCTGATAAATGTCCATTAAATGTCTATTATGTCCATTAAATGTCTATTAAATTATTTTATATTTTCTCCCTTTTTTAACCCCCATTTCTTCTATAATATTCATTTTCACTAATTTTTTTAAATCACGATAAAGTGTCTTTTCTGATACATCAGGGTAATATGATTTTAATAAAGATGTACTTATCTGACCTTTTGCTTTTATGATTTTAAATATATTTATTTGTCGTTCATT